>JBFWPD010000070.1:0-12451 GCA_050250175.1 Vicinamibacterales bacterium | reverse complement strand
GGATTGGCGCAGTCATCCGGGCGCTCAATCAGCGCGGCGCGTTTCAGAGTCTCGCCGAGCCGAATCTCATTGCGTACAACGGCCGGGAAGCGAGCTTCCTGGCAGGTGGCGAGTTCCCGGTGCCGGTTGTTCAGGGTACTTCCGGTGCGGTCAGCGTGCAGTTCCGGGAGTTCGGCGTTCGCCTGAACTTCACCCCCACCATCGCAGGAGATGTGATACGCCTGCGCGTGGCACCGGAGGTCAGCGCGCTCGACTTCGCCAACGGCGTGTCGCTCGGAGGGTTCAGGATCCCCGCGCTCACCACGCGGCGTGCGGAGACCGAGGTGGAGCTGCGCGACGGGCAGTCGTTCGCCATCGCCGGACTGCTGGACAACATCGCGCAGGACGATTCGGCGGCGATTCCGATACTGAGCCGGCTGCCGATCATCGGTAACTTGTTCAAGACCAAGGCCGATCGGGCCGAGCGCACCGAGCTGATGGTCCTCGTGACGCCGCGTCTGGTGCGGCCGCTGGATCCGGACGAAGTGCCGCCGCTCCCGACGACTCCGGATATGTTCCTGCCCCGTGAGGAGTTAGGCGATCAGCTCCAGGGCGCGGGGACGGTGGATGCACCACCGGGAAATCAGCAGTAGACTGGGTGACTCCTACCGCCATCAGGCGGACTAGAAGCGACTTGTGAGACACCTATGAACACGACATCCAGCAGGCGGAAGACGTCTGAACGCGGCGCGATCCTGGTCCACGTGGCGACCGGGATCGTCGCGTTCCTGGCCTTCAACGCGCTCGCGCTGGACTACGGAATCAAGTGGGCGAGCCGTGGCGAGGCCCAGAATTCCGCGGACGCTGGCGCTCTGGCGGGCGCGTATGCGCTCATCACGAACGACTCGCAGGACGATGACGGCCTCGCCAAGCGCACGGCGCAGGCGTTCGCGACGGCGAACGCCGTGTGGGGCGAGGTGCCGGATGTCGACATCGCGACCGACGTCACGTTTCCTCCCTGTCCCGACAGCGTCGGCGTGACGTGCATCCGGGTGGACGTGTACCGCAATCAGGAGCGGAGCAATCCCCTGCCGATGTATTTCGGTCAGTTCGTGGGGGTCGACGAGCAGGGCGTGCGGGCCACGGCGACGGCGGAGGTCGGCTCCGGCACCACCGTCAAGTGCCTGCTTCCGTGGGCCGTCGCGGATCGCTGGGGCGACTTCTTCGACGAGAACGTCGACGAAACCTTCTTCCCGAATGACGGCGACGGCAACGGCGGGGTCTTCCCGGACGATCTCGAGGCAGGGAAGAGCGGCTGGTCGATGAACGATCGCTATCAGGCGGCCAGCGGCGACGTCTACCGCTCGCCGGTCGAGTACACCGACGGCTCGCACACGGGATGGACGACCGATCCGGTTGCCGAAGGCGGCGACAAGGGACGGCAGCTCATTCTGAAGTGGGGAGCGGTCGGCAATTTCTCTTCGGGCTGGGCCGGGAAAATCGATCTCGTGGGCAGCACAGGAGGCAGCGACTATCAGGCCGATATCGAAGGCTGCAACGAGAACCCGATCTCGATTGCCCTGCCGGGAGAGTTGTGCGACGAGCCGTTCGTCGAGAACAGCAGGACGACAGAGCAAGCCGCTCTCATCGGCTGTGTGAGCGCCTCCACAGGCGTGACGCAGGGGCCGACGCGGCATGGCGTCGAAAACTTCATCGCCGACCATGACGGCGACGGCCGGAACCTGCATCACTGGGACGACGAAGAGGGGAGCATCGTGGACGGCGCGGGGAATCCCGTGAACAGCCCGCGTACCAGGCCGCTCATCGTCTTCGACATCAATCACTACATGTCGCAGGGTTGCTCCGGTACTGGCTGCACGACCCGTGTCGCCAACATCATCGGGTTCTTCGTCGAAGGCATGTGCAACACGGTGACGCTCGATCCGGGGATGAACTGCGACGACCCGAACAAGGACGTCGTCGGCCGGATCATCGAGCTCCCGGGAGAGTTCCTGAGTGGCGCCGGCAATGTGTCGTCCGATGCGTCGTTCCTCAACTTCGTCAGACTGGTTCGATAACTCGTGACACGTACCCTCACCCTGGTCGGCTCCAAGGATCTCTCAATCGAGGAGGCGCTTCGCGCGTCAGGCGCGCGTGTGAACAGCATTCCGGCCGAGGCGCTGGCGGCTCTCTCGCCCGCTCCCGGCCGTGCTCCCGACGCGCTGATTCTCGATCTGCGGGGCGAGGACGCGCTCCCGGCGTCGCTCGGCGCGCTCAAGCGTTCGCATCCCTCGATTGGAATCGTCATCGTCGCGGAGCAGCACGATCCGGTGCTCATGCTCGAAGCGATGCGCGCCGGAGTCACAGAGTGGCTGGCTGGCGACATTGCGGCGGCCGACCTCAGCGCCGCGGTCGAGCGGGTCATGGGGCACGAGCCCGGGACGATGAAACAGCCCGGGAAGGTGTTCGCGTTCATCGGCGCCAAGGGCGGGGTCGGCACCACGACGGCCGCCGTCAACGTCGCGGTCGCCCTCAAGAAGCTCACCTCGCAGCCGGCGGTCCTGCTGGATCTGCACCTGGCCTACGGGCACGCGAGTGTGCTGCTCTCGGCGGAGCCGCGCTTTTCAGTGGTGGACGCGCTCGAGAATCGCCACCGGCTCGATTCCGCGTTCTTCCGCAGTCTGCTCGCGTCGACCAAGGCCGGTCCGGATCTGCTCGCCTCGAGCGACCGGCCCGTCGTCGGCCCCGTGGATGTTCGAGGCATCGCCGAGGTCGTGGATTTTGCCGCGCGTCTCTACCCCTGGGTCGTCCTGGACGTTCCCAGGACCGATGCGATGATGCTCGACTCGCTGGAGCTGGTGTCGCAATTTCTCGTCGTTGCCAATCAGGAGCTGCCGACCGTCGGGAGTGCCAGCCGGATTGCGGCCGCGCTGCGGCAGCGGTACGGCAGGGAGCGCGTCGAGGTCATCGTAAGCCGCTACGACCGATCGTCCGATATTGCAAAAGAGGATGTGGCACGGGCGGTGGGCGGATCGGTCGGCCACCTGGTGCCGAACGACTATCGCGTCGCGCTCCAGGCGATCAACCTCGGGCAGCCTCTGGTGCTCGAGAACCACAGCGAAGTCGCCAGTTCATACACGAATCTGGCCCGAAGGCTCGCGGGAATGCCGACCGAGTCGGCCGGACGCTCGAAGTCGGGCGGCCTCCTCGGCCTCTTTGGCCGATAAAGCCGTCTTGATGTTTCGCCCGGCCGGGGCCGGCGCGTAAGGAGTCTCTCGTACATGGAAACCCTGTCGATGAATCGCCCGGCCGGCGGCGGTGCGGTTGATACGCGCCATCCTCAGTACCAGGAGTTCAAGAGCCGGATCCATCAGGAGCTGCTCAACCGGCTGAATCTCGACCGCCTGGTCAAGATCGGCCGCGCTGAGGCCGAGCCCGAGATCCGGTCGCTCATCACCGGCATTCTCGACCGCGAAGGGCGCACGACTCCGCTGAGCCTGTACGAGCGGGAGTCGATGATCACCGACGTCCTGCACGAGCTTTTCGGCCTCGGTCCGCTCGAGACGCTGCTGGACGACGCGGAGATCTCGGACATCCTGGTGAACCGGCACGATCGAATCTACGTCGAGCGGAACGGCCGCCTCGAAGAGACGTCGCTCGTCTTCAAGGACGACCGCCACCTGCTCCGGATCATCGAGCGCATCGTCAGCACGGTCGGCCGGCGCATCGACGAGTCGAGCCCGATGGTCGACGCGCGTTTGCAGGACGGGTCCCGCGTCAACGCGGTGATTCCTCCCCTGGCGATCGACGGCCCGACGCTGTCGATTCGGCGTTTCCGCACCGACCGCCTCGGCGCACAGGACCTGGTCGAACGCGAGTCGCTCACGCAGCCGATGCTCGACTTCCTGAAGGCCGTCGTTGGCGGCCGCCTGAATGTCATCATCTCGGGCGGCACCGGCGCCGGCAAGACGACGCTCCTCAATGTGCTTTCGAGCTTCATCTCCGACAAGGAGCGCATCGTCACGATCGAGGACGCGGCCGAATTGATGCTGCGGCAGCGGCATGTGGTGCGTCTCGAGACGCGCCCGCCGAACATCGAGGGACAGGGCGCCGTCCGCCAGCGACAGCTCGTGGTCAATTCTCTCCGTATGCGTCCCGATCGCATCGTGGTGGGCGAGGTCCGAGGCGACGAAGCGATCGACATGCTGCAGGCCATGAATACGGGCCACGACGGGAGCTTGACGACCGTCCACGCAAACAGCCCGCGCGACGCGCTGTATCGTCTCGACACGATGGTGGCGATGGCCAATCTCAACATCCCTGAAAAGGGCATCCGCCAGCAGATTGCTTCCGCGATCAACATCATCGTGCAGGTGACGCGTCTTTCGGATGGGACGAGAAAGGTCACGGCGATCTCGGAGCTCACGGGCATGGAGCAGGACGTAATCACCATGCACGATGTCTTCGTCTTCGAGAAGACCGGTCTGGGCAAGGAGGGCAAGGTGCTCGGACGCTTCCGGGCCACTGGTATCCGGCCGAAGTGCACGTCACAGCTTGCCGGCTCCGGCATCGATCTGCCGATCGACATGTTCGAGCACGTGCATATGGTCGGCGAGCCGCACGCTCGGCCGCGGGCTGTCGCAAGGTAGGCTGCTGTGACTTTCGCGCTGCTGACATTCGCGCTCGTTCTCGTGCCGATTCTCGGCGCGTACTGGTTCTTCGTCCTCCGCGGCGAGGGGCAGGCGCAGTCCATCCTGCGTGGGCGGCTGAAAGCGGCTGACCGCATCCGGGAGCAGGCGCGGGCAGCGGTCGTGCAGGAAGGGAAGAAGCTCAGTCATATCCCGGCGCTCGACCGTGTGCTGGCCCAGCGGGAGGGTTTGACCGCGCCAATCCGCAACCTGGTCATCCAGGCCGGCTCGGAAATGACGCCCGGTCTTTTCCTGCTGTCCAGCGCGTCATTTGCTGCGGCCGGCTATCTTGTGACCGTATTTCTGTTGCCGTTCTTCTGGCTGGCGCTGGCGGTGGGGATCCTTACCGGCTTGCTGCCGCTGTTCTATCTGCTGCGCATGCGAAAGAACCGGGTGGACAAGTTCGAGGAGCAGTTTCCCGAAGCTGTCGATCTCATCGCGCGCGCTTTGCGAGCCGGACACGCCTTCACGACAGGCCTCGGCATGGTGTCCGACGAGGTGCCTGAACCGGTCTCCCTGGAATTCCGCCGGCTCCACGAGGAGCAGAATTTCGGCATGCCCCTGCCGGACGCCATGAGACGGTTCGCCGCTCGTGTCCCGCTGCTGGACGCGCGATTTTTCGTCACGGCCGTTCTCACGCAACGTGAGTCGGGCGGCAATCTGTCCGAAGTGCTCGACAACCTGTCTTCGGTAGTCCGCGAGCGCTTCAAGGTCAAGCGCCAGGTCCGCGTGCTGACCGCTCACGGTCGGTTGACCGGATGGATTCTGGTCGCGATGCCTCCGGTCATGGGCGCCATCCTCTACACCATGAACCCGGGTGCGTGGCAGGTACTTTTTACTGATCCGCTCGGGCTCCGAATGATGTTGGGCGCACTCGTGCTCCAGCTGATCGGAGTGCTTGTCATCCGGAAGCTCGTCAACATCGAGTACTGAGATGTCTCTCACGCTCATTCTCGCTCTCGTCGCTGTGTTCGTGTCCGTAGCGATCGCTGCGGGCGCAGCCGCAAGCCTTGCTCTTCTGCCGATGAATGCGGAGCGAAGGCGTCTCAGAACGCTGACGGCAGAAGGCGCCAGCGGAAGCGTCTCCGTTGTCGCAACTCCCAAGCTCACGGACAGCCTCAGCCCGCTTGCCCAGCGTGTTTCGAATCTCGTTCCGAAGTCGCCGCAGTCACTGAGCCTGTTGCGTCGCCGGCTGACGACCGCCGGGTATCGCGAACTGTCCCACGCGATGTGGTTCTCGGCCGCCAAGATTGCGCTCATGGTCGTGTTCGCCCTTGGCACCGCCCTCGTCGTCGGTTTTTCCGGCGGCACCTGGGGATGGGCGCGGATCGGCATGGCCGCGCTGTCCGGGTTTTTCATGCCCGACGCGTGGCTGCGTCGAAAGACCTTCGTTCGCCAGAAGAACATCCGCAATGGTCTGCCCGACGCTCTCGACCTGTTCATCGTCTGCCTGGAGGCTGGCTCGAGTCTGGATCGCTCCATTCTCAAGGCAAGCGAAGAGCTGGAGGTCGCGCACCCTGCCCTTGCCGACGAGCTCAAGCTGATCACTGCCGAGATTCGCGCCGGCAAGCCACGTATCGAGGCGTTCAGAAACTTCGCGGATCGCACACGTGTCGCCGACGTTCGCAGTCTCGTGGCGATGCTCGCCCAGACCGATCGCTTTGGAACCAGTGTTGCCGAAGCGTTGCGAACTCACGCAGAAGTCACACGAACGAAGCGCCGCCAGCGCGCCGAAGAGAAGGCCGCCAAGCTCGGGATCAAGCTGGTGTTCCCGCTCGTGTTCTTCATCTTCCCGGCCCTGTATACGGTCATTCTCGGTCCGGCGGCCATCCGTATCTACCGCGTCTTCATCGAAGGTGGCGGACCCTGATGCGTGAGAGCGCATCCTTCCAGGAGGAACAGCAATGTCGTCGATGATGCAAATGATTCTGCTCGGGTTGGCCGCAGTGTTCTTGCTGCTGTATCTGGCTCGCCGTCGCAGCCGTGTGAAGAATCAGGATTTCGACTAGCAACGCGGATGGTCCTGGGGCGGATGGCGGCTGTCGTGATCATCAGTGTGTCGACCGGCTGTGTGGCCGGCAGCACCGGTGGTCTTGCGAATCACCTGATTCGTCCGGGTGAGCCAGAGGTCGTCATGGATGCACCGATTGTTCCCGGTGCGGGAGGCTCGTTCCTTCTGACCGAGGAGCAGCAGCGTGAGGTCGAGAAGGCAGTGAAGGAGCGGGAACAGTCGCCCCGCCCGCAACTGCCCACGCTGGAAGGGACCAATCCTCGGCTTCGCGACGTGCTGCAGGCCGCCGAGCTCTCACCGACCGTCGAGAACCGGCGGCGCGTCGCTTCGGAGTACCGGCGGCTGGGGATTCTCGACAAGGCGTTCGATTACCTCACGCTGATCCTGGAAGAGCGGCCGGATGCCGAGGCATACGCGGAGCGAGCGCAGGTCTGGCGCGACTGGGGATGGTCGGCGTGGGGGCTGGGCGATGCGTATCGAGCCGTCGATCTCGCCCCGCGGTCGGCAATGGCGCTCAACACGCTGGGCACGGTGCTGCAGGCGATGGGACAAGGCGAGGCCGCCCGCGATGCTTATCTCCGGGCGCTCGACGTGGATCCCTCTGCGGGCTACGTCTTGAACAACCTGTGTTTCCTGTCGTTTGTCGAAGCGCAATTCGAACAGGCGACACACGAATGTGAGTCGGCTCTGGTATTGGATCCCGGGCTTGGTGCCGCCAGGCACAATCTGGCGCTTGCACACGCGGCGACCGGCCGGATTGACGACGCGCGCAACGATCTGCTGGCTGGCGGAGACGCCGCGACCGGGCAGTACAACCTGGGAATGATTTACCTCTCGCGCGGGGAATATGGCGAGGCGGAAGAGGCGTTTCTCGCCGCGACCGAGGCGCGGCCCGCGTGGCGGGAAGCGCACGCGCGGAGGCGTCAGGCCGCACGGCTTGCGGCAGCCGGACAGGAACCATGACCAACACCCTTGTTGCCGAAGAGCGAAGCACGGCGCCGCCTCCTGCTCCGCTGACGATTGCAGAGACAGGTCTCAACGTCGATCTGATCGTCCAGCTGATTCTGAAGACGCTTCATTTCGCCGGGGAACTGACTGGCACTGAGCTCGGACAGCGGCTTGGTCTGACCTATCCCGTCCTCGAGCCGGCCCTCGAGACCATCAAGACACAGCGCCAGTGCGAGATCATCGGGGGCTCGATGATCGGCGGCGCCGCTTACCGCTATCGGATTACGGACGCCGGCCGTACGCGCGCCGTGCTGTTTCTCGAGTCCAACGCCTATGTCGGCGTCGCTCCCGTCCCGCTCGCGCAGTACCAGGACTACATGAAGCGGTTCTGGAGGGCGGTGCCGCGCCGGACCGCCTCCCGCGACCGCGTGCGTCAGGCCTTCTCGCACCTCGTCATCAGCGACAAGGTGCTCGACCAGCTGGGGCCTGCGATCAACGCCGGACACTCGATGTTCGTGTACGGACCGCCGGGAAATGGCAAGACGGTCATCTCGCAGGCGATTCGCAACCTGCTCGACGGCGACATCGCCATTCCGCACGCGGTCGAGGTCGAAGGGAGCATCGTCAAGTTCTTCGATCCCGTGAACCACGAGCGGCTGCCGGAGACAGACGACAGCTCCGTGCTCGACTCGGGCTCTCGCCTCGACGGCCGATGGGTCCGTTGCCGCCGGCCTCTGGTGATGGTGGGCGGCGAACTGACGCTCGACGCATTGCAGCTGTCCTATAACTCGGGGAGTGGGTTCTATCAGGCACCAGTGCAGGCTGTCGCCAACGGCGGCGTCCTCGTGATCGACGACTTCGGCCGGCAGCAGGTATCCCCGAAGGAGCTGCTGAACCGCTGGATCGTTCCGCTTGAAAGCCGGGTCGACTTCCTGACGCTTCAAAGCGGCCAGAAGTTCGAGATTCCCTTCATGACGCTGGTGGTCTTCGCGACCAACATCAAGCCGGGAAACCTGGTGGACGAGGCCTTCCTGCGACGCATTCATTACAAGATCTTCGCAGAGAGCCCGACGCTCGACGACTTCATGAAGATCTTCTCGGATACGTGCCGGAGCCGGCGTCTCGATTTCGACGCTGCCCTCATCGAGCGACTCCTCGAGAACTATTACCGCCCCCGCAATATTCCGCTCAGGGGCTGCCACCCGCGGGATCTGATCGAGCACGCGTTGTCGCGTGCCGACTACCTGGGCCTCCCCAGGGCCCTGAACTACGAACTGCTCGAAGCGGCATGCGAGGGCTATTTCGTCGACGACGACGAGACGCCGTTGCAGGACCATCTGCCCGTCTAAGGCCATGCGCACGTTGCACCACCTGGTCGGTGCAGGCGTCGCGATCCTCCTGTTGGGAGGGAGGAGCGACGTCTCGGCACAGGCTCCGGGTCCCGCGCCGGCCCCCGAGCCTCCGATCGTCAGGATCACGTCGCCTCTCGGCCGCACCGGCGTCGTCGGCACCGTGCGCATCGTGGCGCAGATCGAGTCGTCCATTCAGATCTCGCTTGCGCGGTTCACGATCGACGGCAAGGTTCTGACCGAAGTCCAGAACGGCCCGCCCTGGGTCGCCGAATGGTTCGACGAGAATCCCTTCGAGCCGAAGCAGATCACCGTGGAGGCGTGGGATTGGGTGGGGCAGGCGGGGAAGGACACGGTGGATCTCGCATCGTTCGAGATCACCGACGAGGTTCAAGTCAGCAGCGTTCTGGTCGAAGCCAGTGTCCACGATCCCAACGGCCGCAGTGTGAAGGGGCTCGAGGCGTCGTCGTTCGTGCTGCAGGAAGATGGCATCGATCAGACCATCGAGGCCTTCGCGGTCGACACCGTGCCGTCGACCTTCGCCCTTCTGGTGGACAGCAGTCAGAGCATGGCGCGGCGAGTGGACTTCGTCCAGCGCACGGCGGAGAACCTCACCAACGCAATGGGCCCTCGCGACCAGATGCTGGTCGTCCCGTTCACGCGGCGGCTCGGGCCCGTCACAGGACCAACCTCTGATCGACAGACCGTGATCGAGGCGATTGAAGCAATCAGGCCAAGCGGAGGGACGGCGATTGCAGACAGCCTGATCGCGCTGCAGACCTGGCTCGAGAATGCCGAAGGGCGTCGCGTGGTGATCCTGATCACCGACGGCTATGACGAGCACAGTCAGGAATCGTTTCAGGCAGCCGTCGGGGCCGTGATCGCGTCGCAGGCGTCCGTCTACGTCGTGGGGATCGGCGGCGTTGCCGGGATCTCTCTCAAGGGCGAGCGCGAGCTCCGGCAGCTGGCGGTCCAGACGGGTGGACGGGCCTTCTTTCCGAGCCGCGACGAGCAGCTGACCGGAGTGCGCGAGGCGCTGGTCGACGAAGTCCAGAACAGGTATCTGCTGGCGTACACGCCCAGCAACCAGATGATTGACGGAGCCTGGCGCGAGATCTCGCTCACGACGAGCGACCCTGGCCACGTGGTCAGGGCGCGAGCCGGATACTTCGCGCCCAAGCCGTCGCCGGTCCGCCCGACCATCGAGTTCACGGTGACCGACAGCCTTGGGGAGTACCTCGATCTTGCCGTTGACGACCTGGAGGTCATCGAGGACGGGGTCGCCCAGAGCGTCGAGACGTTCCAGGATGCCGTGACGCCCGTGTCGATCATCCTTGCCATGGACGCGAGCGGCAGCATGCGCCGATCCGTCGCGGAGGTGATCGAGGCCGCGCGTCAGTTCGTGCTTGCGTTGCGTCCGGAGGACCGCCTGGCGGTGATGCTCTTTGCCGATCAACCCCTGCTGGAACTGGACCTGACGGACAACCGGAGTCTTGCAGTCAAGGCGATCGACACTTATAAGGCCGACGGGGGCACGGCCTTGTACGATGCGGTCGGCCAGTCAATGGAGCGGCTGAACCGTGTCCAGGGCCGCCGCGCCGTCGTCGTGCTCACCGACGGTCGCGACGAAGACAATCCCGGGACGGGCCCGGGCAGCATCAGGAGCCTCGAGCAGGTGCTCGAAGCGGCGAGAGAGACGCGAGCGACCATCTTTGGCGTCGCGCTCGGAACGCAAGTCGATCGCGAGGCGCTCGAACAGCTCGCCCGTGTTTCCGGCGGCCAGGTCTATTCGCCAACCGACGTCACGGAGCTGGCGGACAATTATCGGGAAGTCGTCGAGAACCTCCGCCGGCGCTATGTCATCAGCTATACGTCCACGAATGGCAAGAGAGATGGGGGCTGGCGGGCTGTAGAGATTCGCGTGCGGTCTACGGGCGCGACTGTTTTCAGTCCGGAAGGCTATTTCGCTCCGTCACGCTGATGGGCCGGTTGAAATGAAGACAACCGGGCGAGGCAACGAAGGCCTCATGATCGTCCTGCCCACGATCGTGCTCATCGTGGTGGCGTCACTGGCAGCCGGCGGGCCGATGCGATTGCTCAGCATCATCGAGGGCACTCTCCGGGCAACCGGGCAGTTCATGTTCGACTTGTACCAGGCGATTTTCTAGAGTGGCCGATACACGAGGCAGTTCGGTAGCGCTTTCTGATCTTCGAGCCCGTGGCGTTCGTGTCGAATGGCACGAGACCGTCGCGATTGTGCTGGAGCTGTGCCGTGGTATCGGCGACGGTCCCGGCCCCGCCTCTGGTGATCTGTCAGCGGTACTTGTCCACTCCGGCGGAACCGTCAGCTTCGTACCCGGAGGCCGCAGCGACCCGGCCACGACCATACAGCGCGTTGGACAGATCCTCCGCGCGTCGCTGCCCGAGTCGGGCTATCCCACGCCTCTTCGGCTGTTGGTTTCCCAGGCAGTGTCGTCGCCTCCCGCGCACGAATCGGTTTCCGAGTTCGCCGCCGCGCTCCAGTACTACGAGCGGCCGGGGCGTGCCTCGCTGGTCGATGGGGTGTACGTGCGGTGGTTGACGACTCCCGCGCCATCGCCCGCCGAGGCTGTCGCAGCGGCGCAGGTTCCGCTGCGGGTGAAACGAAAGCAGGAGAAGGAGAAGAAGCCAGCGGTTCCAAGGAAGCCCGGCCGGGGAGTGGGCCGTCTGCTGCTGGTTGGCGCTGGCGCTGCGATGGTGCTCGCTCTCGTCGGTGGAGCCGCATGGCTCGTTGCTTCAGGGCGTTTTCAACCGAGTCAGATACAACCGCCGGTCTTGCTGGTGAGCCTGACCGAACGCGCAGTGAACGGGCTGTCGGGGGTCATCCGCGGTGGCCGCGGGTCCGGCAGCGCCGCCGGCGCCGATGTCGAGCTTCCCGGGCCGGAGCCGCCTGCACGCCGTCCGGTTCCCTCGAACGCTGCGTCTTCGGCGCCAGCGTCTGGCGCTCCTGCTGGCGATACCGGCCCCGCCGGTTCGGCGGCGATCCTCGCCCCTGACGTGACGCCGTCGACAACGTCGACAACGCCAACAGTGGCGGCAACCTCTGAGGCTTCGAGCAACTCTCTCGAGTCTCCCGCCGGCTCGCTCGTGTCGCCTGCGGCCGGCACTGGGTTGCTGCCCGTCGCGGGGAGCGTTCAGCAAACTGCGGAGACCGTCTATACCGATCAGGACACCGGGGTCGTCGCGCCCATCGCGATCTATCCGCAGTTCCCGACGGCATTGCCGCCGGGTGTGGGTCCTGACGAAATCTCGGTGTTCGAGGTCGTGATCGACGAACAGGGGCGCGTCGAATCCGTTCGTATCCAGCAGATGCCGAAGAACCTGGGAGCGGCGATTACGTCCACCATCAACATGAGCGCTGCCAAGTCGTGGGTCTTCCAGCCTGCCACGAAGGACGGGCAGCCGGTCAAGTACCGAAAGCTCGTCTGGCTCGCCAC
>JBFWPD010000069.1:0-12544 GCA_050250175.1 Vicinamibacterales bacterium | reverse complement strand
TTTCGAGCGTCGTCACGTAATCGATGATCGCCGCTTTGCCTGTGGAACTTGCGCGTGATTTCAGATTGGCATCAAGGACTTGGACCTGGTACTCACCTGGTTCCGAGCCGACCGGCAACTGAATCGTGGTCTTCACCCGAGCGCGCGACAGCACCAATCCTTTGGGTTCCTTCGTGCGCTCGTCACCGCGCGTGACTGCGAATGGACGAAGGTCGAGGCGCGCTTGCTGCTCGACGCCCGTAGTGGACACCGCAGAGCCCCCCGTGTCTCGCGTTTGCCGGAGCGCAAACCAGGATCCGCCAATCGCGATCACGAGAACAGCTGCGGCAGCCCACGCCAAGCGCTTGCGCCTCGCCGCCATCAATCGCGCTGCGGCGGCCTGCTGGATGACGCGGAGCTCCTGGTAGCAGGGCGAGCACTTTCCGATGTGGTCGTAGGCGGGATCGCCAATGGGCAGCTCGCGATGCGCGAGCCGCGTCAGCAGCTCGGCAGACGGGCACCCTTCGCGCGTCGGGTTCGGATGCGCGCGTCCGAACAGCAGGTCCATTTCGTTTTCAATCCGGAAACCCGCAGGGTCAGGGCGCTGACCGCCGTTCGTCATCGGCTATCTCGGTGTCGGTACTCGTCGCGAGCGACGAGAAGTTGAATGATGGAATGCCGTGGAACGACCTGTGCTCGGCCAGTATTGTCTACTCCTTTACGCCGGCCAGCGCGCGAATTTTTCGGATCAAGCGACTCATTTTCTGGTCGACCGCGTTCACCGAACAGCCCCGGGCTTTCGCGATCTGCGCGTGCGAAAAACCGTGAGCTTTCTGCCTGAACATCCAGACTTCCTCAGGCGTCATGAACGCCTCGAGCTGGCGCATCAGGATGGCCTGCTCCGCCTTCTCGATTGATCTGTCCCACCCTTGCAGCTGTGACACGGTCGCCGAGTCCGTGCGGGACTTCACGGTCCTGAACCGAACCTGCATCTCGCTGGTTCGCTCGGCCGACACTCCGACGCTCTTCATCGCGCGCCAGGCATAGCCCCACGGCTTTTCCAGTTCCTGTCCGGACTGCTGTTCCTTCTCGTTGACGCGCTGGAAGGCCTCCTCGCAGTGATTCTGGATTTCCGCATCGTCCCGGAACGCGGGGAAGCGTCTCAGGAACTTTGGCAGGAGACGTCTGAAGACGTTTTGCAGGCGCTCGTCGAGCGGTTTGCCCTGCGCGTCGAGAAGCGCGATCTTCCGCAGGCTGTCCATACGATCCCCTCCGTCGAACTCGCCGGCACAAACCCGCCGGCCAGGGGAGCGACGCCAGGGTTCGGAGCCGCCGGAGGAGTAGAAACAGCGCTGTCAGGTTTCGGTCCGGATTTGCGTTCTATGGGATCAGGACGCGCAATCGCGCACCGAATGATTCAGTAGAAATTCAGCAGGGCGGCATCAAGCTGGCGTGTCCTGATGCACTCACTGAAGCGAATCTTCGCCGGACGAACGGCGATTGTCAACGAGGAAGGTGGCACATGCAGCGTGTTTGGACACGACGTGATGCGTCGTCGCGCGGCTCAGCCGTAATCCGCGCCGGACGCGCGCAGATCCTCTTGATTACGGTTTTGCTCCTTCTGCTTCCGCAACTCGTATTCGCGCAGTCTCCTTGGGAGCGCGCAGCGAGCAATCTCGAGCGAACCTTCACGGGACCGCTGGCGCGGTCACTCGCCCTCGTGGCGATCGTTGTAGGCGGACTCACTTTTATGTTCGGTGAGATGGGCGCGAAGCGGCAGCTTGCAGGAATCGTGTTCGGCGGCGGCCTGGCGCTATTCGCCGCGCAGTTTCTGGTGTGGCTCTTCTGACAACTGTCGGTCTCGATCGCGGGAGTGTGTGATGCCTGACCAGCCCACTTTTCGCCCCGTACAGAAGGCGCTGCACCGACCGCTCACCGTCTGCGGTGTTGATCGGCGGCTGTTCTTCCTTGCGCTGCTGATGGGCGCCGCCACATTCAATCTCTTCTATTCGTTCTGGGCCGGCGTGCTCGTGTTCATCGGACTATACGGCTTCTCGCTGTGGGCGACGAACCGCGACGCGGACATGCTGCGCATCGTCATCGCATCGTCAGGAACGCGCCGGCGCTACGACCCAGGGAAGCACGAGCGGTTCGATGTGGAGGTCGTGCGGTGGTGAGACTCTCGCGGATTCTGTGCGACTACAGCGACGCCGGCGGCGTGAACACGCTGCTCTCGTTGTGGGGTTTCGTCAGCGGTGGGACCTTCCTGACGAAAGCTGGCCACATCGGGATCGTGTACCACCTTCGCGGAGTCGATGTCGATGGCCTGACACACGCGCAACGAAGGGCTCTGACCCACCGTATGGAGGCCGCCCTTCGACAGTTGGACGAGCGGACGCGCGTGTATCAGTACCTCATTAAGCGTACCGTCGATCCCTTCGTTGCGCCGGTCTGCGCAGAGCCCGTGGCTCAGGAAGCCCTGAGCCGTCGCACCGCCTATCTCAACGAGCGGCGTGGCGATTTGTACCAGCTCGCACAGTACCTCGTCCTCCTTCACGAATCGACCTTCCGCGGTCGCACGAGTACTCGGCTCGAACGATTCTGGCGCGAACCGCGAGAGGCGCTTCACAGATGGCTATCGACGGATCGTTCGTTGAAGCTACTCGAATCCGAACTGGACCACGCCATCGACCGGCTCGAGCACAAGGCTGAGTCTTTCGAGTCACAGCTGGTTGATTTCACACCGGCCCGTCTTGGGCGACGAGATGCGTTTCGGTTCTTCCGCCAGCTCGTGAACTACGACACCTCGGTGTTGGCGGCGACAACGGCGACTGCGCCAGACGCATACCTGGACTACTTCGTCGCGGACTCCCCGGTTGACTGCCATCGCGATCACCTGATGGTCGGCTCACAGTTGGTAAAGGTGCTCTCCATGAAGGAGCCGCCGGGCCAGACGTTTGCCAACGTCCTCGGCGACCTGCTGGCACTGCCCGGAGAGCTCATCGCCTGTCTCGAGTGGCAGCGGGTCGGCCAAGAGCGGATGCGGCGCGAGATCCAGTCTCGGCGCCGGCATTTCTTCAACAAGCGGGTCTCGCTAGTGAACTACGTGACGCCCGCGCCCGAAGCGAAGGGCGAGGAGATGCTGGTCGATGAATCCGCGACGGCGACCGTCAAACAGCTCGGCGATGCCCTGACCGAGATGGAGGTCAACGGACATGTGTTTGGCCGTTGTTCGCTGACGATCGCCCTTCATCATCAGGACCGTCGGGTACTTGACCATCACGTGGCGCAGGCGACGAAAGTGCTTGCAGCTCACGACGGTGCGTTTTTTGACGAGACCTATAACCTGCTGAATGCGTGGCTCAGCATCGTACCCGGTAACGGTGCTCACAACCTGCGGCGGATGGCTCTGCTCGAAACTCATGCCGCCGATTTGGGTTTCCTGTTCGGCGTCGATCAGGGTGAGGCAGGTTCTCCGCTTCTCACGTCGCCACTAGCGATCTTCGAGACGCCGCACAACACCCCGTTTGCGTACCACCTACACGTTCAAGATGTCGGGCACACGCTCGTCCTCGGCGCAACCGGCAGCGGCAAGAGCTTTCTCTTGAACTTCATGGTCACCAGCGCACAGCAGTACGACCCGTTCACCATCGTGCTGGACCTGGGCGGCGGCTACCGCAAGCTCGCCGCACTTCTTCACGGCGGCTACCTTGAGCTTGGGCTGAGACAGCGCAGCGTGACCATCAATCCGTTCGCGCGGGAGCCCACCCCTGAGCACCTGCATTTCCTGCATGGGTTCGTCCGGGTCCTGCTCGAAGGTGAAGACGGTTATCGCCTGACCGAGCACGAGGATCGGGAAGTCTATGAGGCGGTGGAAAACCTGTACGTCCTCGACAGGAGTCAGCGACGGCTCTTCACGCTTGCCAACCTGCTTCCGCGGCCTCTGATGGCGCGGCTGCAGAAGTGGGTCGAGGGAGGGCGGTATGCGGATCTCTTCGACAACGTGGACGACACGCTCGCGTTCGAGCGGCTGCAGGTCTTCGATTTCGAAGCCATGCGAGCGTATCCGTCTCTGATCGAGCCGTTGCTTTTCTACATCCTTCATCGTGTGAACGAACGGCTGCTCGACGAGCACGACGCACGGACGTTGAAGCTCTGCGTGATGGATGAAGCCTGGCGCTTCATCCAGAATCCCACGCTCCGCGGCTACGTGCAGGAAGCATTGAAGACGTGGCGCAAGCGGAACGGCGCGATGGTCCTGGCAACTCAGACGATTGACGACTTCGCGTCAACCGACCTGCTGCGGACAGTGGTCGAGAGCTGTCCGACGAAGCTGTTGCTCGCGAACCCCGCGATGGAGCGTTCGCGATATGCCGAGCTATTTCAGATGAACGAAATGGAGCTGGATCTCCTCGCCGGCTTGATGCCGCGACGGCAGATTCTGCTGAAGCGGCCAGACTTGACGAAGGTCCTGACTCTGGCGGTGGACCCCAAGAGCTACTGGATCTACACGAACACTCCCATCGACAACGATCGGGTCGCCGCGGTGTTCCGAGAGCACGGTTTCGAGGCGGGCTTGGACCGGCTCGCGGCCTCGGCCTGATTGTGGAGGTGTGAGATGCGTTGGAGCGGTTTGCGCGCGTTCATGCTGACGACGGCGGTACTGACGTTCTCGGGGGCGGTGACGTGGGCGGGTGCGCAATCCGGCGTCCGCGAGGTGTCAGCGACTGACCGTGGAGTGATCCCTCTCCAGACGCGGCTGCGCTACACGACGATGGTCATCCTGCCCGATGGCGAAGAGATCCTCGATGTCCTCTGTGGCGACAGGGATTTTTGGGTGATCAGCGCCACACATAACATCGCTCATGTGAAGCCAGCAAAGGCCGGAACCGAAACGAATCTGAATCTCGTGACGTCAAGCGGAACGATCTACTCGTTCATGCTGACCGAGAAATCGAGTCCGCCAGATCTCAAGGTCTACGTTCAGGGCGATCCGAGTGCGGCCGGGAAGCCGAAGTACTACTCGGCGTCGCAGGTCGAAGCTCTGGAGGCACAGATCGCCGAGTTGCGCGGATCCCTGCGTGACGGCGAGCGAAAGCTGGACGAGGCCGTCGCTGCATACCGGCAGCAGTACCCCACGCGACTTCAATTTCCTTACGGCTCGCCAAAGTACGAGAAGCCATTTCTCGTTCGGTCGATGTGGCACGACGGCCAGTTCACCTACGTGAAATCCGATGCCACCGAGCTGCCCGCGCTCTACGAGCTGAAGGACGGCAAGCCTGCGATCGTCAACTTCCAGGTTCGCGAGGGCACCTATGTTGTGCCGAAAGTGCTCGACCGCGGTTACCTCGCGCTCGGCACACAGCGATTCACGTTCGAGCAGCAGGGGCGGTAGCCATGGCGGACCAGCCGGAAACTCCTGCTACGCCATCGCCTGTTACCGACCGCCGCCCCGTCCCGCGTGGCGTGCTGCCTCGTGGCTTCCAGACGTGGCTCATGGCTGGTCTCGCACTCGGCATCGTGCTGATCATTCTCATCGCGGGTCAGCCTGAGCCGCCAGGCGCTCCAGCGCAAACGGCGCCGGCCCCATTAGCGCCGAACCCTGACCGTCTCCGCGACTACCAGGAGCGCCTACGGGCGATGGAAGCACGGCAGGCTCAGGAAACGCCAACTGCGACGCCGCCTGCCCCTGCGCAGCCACAGAACGTAGAACCGTCGGCGCCGGCGCCTGAGGATCCGATTGCAGCCGATCGCAAGCGTCGCGAGTACGAGAGCCTGTTTGCAAGCAACGTCGTGCTCAGCCGGCGTCCAGACGCTGATCGTCCGGAAGCCGGTGCGGCCGTCGGCGGGCCTTCGATGCGCAATCAGGCTGCGAGCTCGGATCTTCCATCGCTGCAGGAGGTCGCTGATGCGGTGGTGCGCGCCACTGGCCGGCAGAACACACCGCCGCAGACCGTGGCACCGAGCGGCCAGACCCAGGCGTCAGCCGGTAGCGGTCAGGCTACCGCGTCGAACACTCGCCAGGAACGGACCCCAGAACGAACCGAGGCTATCAACGCCGCCGGTCCGCTCCATCCGCTTCTCGAAGGAACGATCATCGACACGGTCCTGACCAACAGGCTGGACGGCAGTGGAACCGCACCGGTCAATTGTCTGGTGACAAATCCGGTGTACTCCCACAGCGGCCAACACGTCCTGATCCCTGCTGGTGCCCGCGTGCTCGGTGAGACCCGGCCCGTCCAGGCCCTCGGTGAGACGCGTCTCGCCGTTGCCTTTCACCGCCTCGTGATGCCAGACGGCAGCACGCAGCGCCTGGATCAGTTTCTCGGGCTCAACCAGATCGGTGATGCGGGGCTGCGCGACAAGGTGAATCAGCACTACTGGTCCACGTTTGGATCCGCGGCTGCCGTGGGCCTGATCAGCGGTCTGGCTCAATGGATCGGAACCGCCGGCCTCTCGGATGGCACAGGCGACCGGACCGTCATCATCGCCGGTGGCGCTGATGCGGCGTCGCAGGCAAGCCTCCAGGTTATGAGCCGGTTCCTGAATCGGCTGCCGACGATCACGATCCGGGAAGGACACCGCGTGAAGGTGTACCTGACGAGCGATCTGCAACTGCCGGCTTACGGGGAGCCTCGAGCGAATCGATTCTGAGCCCCAAAGGAGGGATGCAATGACCCGCCGCGTTCTTTTCGGTGCAGTTCTTCTGGTCCTCGTGACGACGCCGCCTGCCAACGCGCAGCTCGCCGTCATCGACCCGGCCAACCTGGCGCAAGCGATTCTCATCGTTCAGCGCACACAACGTCAGTTAGAGGAACTCCGCGAGCAGTACCGAACGATCGTCCGTATGGCGCAGGGTCTCGGCCGGATGGATCAGTACCGGACACCACCGTTCGCGCTCACGCAGCACGATGCGGGGCGGTGGGGCTACGGGCGTCCGTGGATCACGGCTCTGAATAGCGGCGACGCGACTGGAGCAGCGTTCCTGGCCACGGCGCAGCCGTTAATACGGCCGAATGCCCCGGCCCGGTTGTCGCCCGCTGCCCGACGAGCATTCGAGCGGCAGTATGCGACGGTCGAGATCACTGATTCGGTCGCGATGATGGGCGGCCACCAAGTTGGACTGATGCGCGGCTACTTCGGTGAATTACAGCGCGCCGTGCAAGCGTTGGAGAGCGACGTTCTGAACAACAGCTCGTCGTACCACGAGATGACGGCGATTCTCGACAAGGTTGCCGCAGGCGAGCTTCTGGGGCGGCGGCAGGACATGGCAACGAACCAGTTGCTGTCGCACTCGCTCGAGCAGCTGCTCGCGAGGAGCAAGAGGCAGCGAGACACCGAAGCTTCGACGCTCAACATGCAGCTCGTGACGTGGCGCGACGGTGAGGCCGCAAATCGCGCGTTTCGCGCCGGCGCCGGCGATGCTCTCGCCACCTGGCGGCAGCCGTAAGTGTTCCGAGGAGGTGTTGTGATGTTTCGTGTTTCTCTTCAACAATCTCTCGGTCTTTCGGCGCGACCGCGGGCGGCGGCACGTTGGATCGCGATGCTCGGCCTGACGGGCGCACTGGTGTCTGCCACAGGCGGTGCCGTTTCTGCTCAGTGGGTCGTTTACGACGCCGCCACGACGGCTCGGAACAGTGTGACGGCGACGGTGAAGGAGTACTTGTACCAGACCCAGCTGCAACAGCGCCTCAAGATCCGTGACATGGCGCGGCGGCTGAGCGCCCTCACCAACCTGAGGAAGTACTTGCTGGAGGACGTGCCGCGCTGGAGAACGCACGGCGGTGACTTCTTCTACGCCCAACCGTACAACGACGCGCTGATCTTCGGCGATCCCTCTGGTGCCGCGTTCGTTGATCTGAGCCATCCGCTCCTGTCGGACCCGAGGCTTCTCGATCGACTCGACCCTGCCGCGCGTCGCCGTGTTGAGGCACAGTTGGCCACGGTCAACCTGACCGACGCAGCCGCCATCGCGGGAACCCACGGCACCGGGCAGCTGCGTTGGCTTGGTCGGAAGCATGAACTGCCGGCTATCGACGCTCTCGAGCGCGACGTCATCGACCCCTCTAGCGAGCAGAGCACGACCGCGGTTCTGGACAAGATCAGCGGCGCCGCTCTGGTTGGCGCCCGTCAGCGTCAGGCGCGCATCCAGCTGCTGGTTGGCGTGTTGGAGCAGCTCCTGGTCGACGGCAAGAGAGCGCGTGACACAGACGCGGCGGCTCTGACGATGCAGATGGTCACATGGCGCGACGGTCAGGCTGCGAACGAGGCTTTCGTCGCCGGCTCTGGCGACGCGCTCAGAACCTGGCGGCAGCCGTAAGACGGCACGAAGGACACGCGCGTGGAACTCAATCTTCTCCCGACGATCCAGCAGGCGATCTCCTCGTTGCTCCTGACCTATGAGCCGGAGTTTCTCCGCTTCGGCAATCGTCTGTTCATTTCGCTGGCAACCATCGTCATCGCGTGGCACGGCATCCAGATGATGTTCTCCCGTGACGGGCTCAGTGACTCGCTATTTGACTTCGCCAAGCTGCTGCTCTTCGTTTCGATCGGTTACTCGTTCATTGCCTTCTACGAGGCACCGCTGCCAGGCATCGGCGTGTCCTTCAGCAACCTGGTGACCGACCAGACGTTCTACTTCCAGTCGGTCCTCGAAGCCAGGGCGTTCGACAACATCTACCAGCACTTCGACGAGCTGTCAGACCGCTTCATCCAGCCCGACGCGTGGTCGATACTCGCCAACCTCATCTACTGGATGGTTCTGCTGCTCGTCGCATTCGCGAAAGCCGTCTCGATGGCCGTGATCGCGTTCGGCTTGATCGCCAGCGCCGTCTGCGCGCTGCTCGGTCCGTTGTTCGTTCCGTTCTTCATCGTCCCCAAGCTCGACTGGCTCTTCTGGGGCTGGTTCAAGTCGTTCATTCAGTACTCGTTCATCCCAGTGGTCGCGATTGCGTTCCTGATGATCTTCGAGAGATTCGTGTTCCGGTATGTGACAACCTTGCCGCCGACGATCACACAGGCGGAATATGGGATCTACGGACTGCAGGCAGTCGCCGTGATCATCACGTTCTGCAGCGGTGTCGTCCTCGTACCGTCGCTCACGACCTCGATCTTCTCGGGTCAGGGTGGACAGGCGGCATTCCCCGGTTTGAGCCGGTTCATGCGGCGCTAGAGGGGCGCTAAAGGCGCCAAAGAGGCAAGTCATGCCGAAGCGATTCTCGAACGTTCCAGAGCACCTGCGAGAGCCACATCAGGTCGCCTGGTCGGACCTCCCGCCGTTCTATTGGAAGGCCCTTGGGATAACCCTCCTTGTCGGGTTCGTCACGGGCCTCCTGTGGATCGCCTGGCGGTTGATCGACCTTCACGTCTTGAGGTGAGGAGGTCAAGCTGTGGCCGGTGTGGTCGGTGATATCAACCCAAAGACGATCGAGAGTGCGAAGCGTCAGTTCGTTGAGCTGTACGGCTCCGCGCTGGTGATGAACACCTATCTGAAAATCGCCCTCGTCCTCGTCTCCCTGGTGGCTCTCGGCCTGCTGGGCCTGAACTTCCACACCGCAGCCCGCTATTCACAGGTCAAGCCGCTCGTGATTCGAATAGATGAGGTCGGCCGTGCGGAGGCCGTGCAGTACGACGCGTCTCGGTACCAGCCGCAGCCGCCCGAGCTCCGGTACTTTCTGACCCAGTTTGTCGTGAAACATTTCAGCCGGATCCGCTCAACCGTTCAGCGCGAGTACCCCGAGTCGCTGTTCTTTCTGGAGCCTGCTCTCGCCGACGCGACGATTGCCCAGAACGAACAGAGCCGCGTGCTCGAGATGTTCGTCACAAATCCGTCTGCCGACGAGACCGAAGTGTTGGTACAGAACGTAAGCCTGAGTGAACTGGCCAACCCGCCATTTAAGGCGGCGGTGACCTTTCAGAAGGTCTATTACTCACCTGGTTCGCGGACCGAGCGGCACCGCGAAACCTACGTCGCGCAAGTCGACTTCGTGCTGCGCGACCACGTCCCGAACGAGTTCGTCCGGGTCAATCCGTTGGGTCTCCAGGTCGCATACTTCCGCGTCGATCAGGCGTTCGAGGAGGGACGCCGATGATCGCAAGCGCGGCGCTCCTGGCGGCCCTCAGTGTGTTCCTTATCACCGGATGGCTTGCCGGCGAGCTGCGCTTCCTGGCGCCATACAAGACTGTTCTCATTCACGAGCACGCGGCCCTCATCGGGTGGACCGCTCTGATTCTCTTCCTGAACCTCACCGCGACGTACTACAGCGTGGCCCGCTGGCTGTTCCTGCGCGACACCGGCCGCAAGCTGCTGCACCTCGATCGACAGCTTGCGACCGACGATGCCGTGCTCGATGACCTGCGGTCGTACCTGAAGTAACAACGGGAGGTTCAGATGTGGCGAGACATTGATCCACGCGCCATTGAGCGTGAGCGGCCGGAGCCCGGCCGTGGAAGGGTTGGAGGCGGTACGGAGGTCGAGCCCCTAGCGGCGTCGGAGGATCCGCGTGACGTGTTCACGCGCGACCTCGACTTGCCGCGAGGTTCATCGAGAGAACGCGTTCGTGCCAACAACCGGGAGTATCGATTGTCTGGTGATGACGTCCGCGTCATGGCGACGGTTGGCGCATTCCGCGTGGTGCCCGCGGCAGACCTTCGGGAGCCCAATCCGAGGACTCCAACGCGACCGGCCCGCGATCTCGAACGCCTTCGCGACCTCGGGCTGGTACGCACTACACCCTATGTAGTGGGACGCACGCGAACCAACCTCGTAACGCTGACGACTGAGGGCCGTGCGGTTCTCGAACAGGGTCGACGGCCAGGCGCCGTTGGCAATCGTCAGCCGTTCTACGTCGGTGTTGCCAAGCCCCGCGAGCTGGCCCACGACTCCAGGGTCTACGGCGCGTACTTAAGAGCTGCGGACCGTCTTGCTGAGCGAGGCGATCGCGTCCATCGTGTGGTTCTCGAGGAAGAGCTGAAGCGCGAGTATCAGCGGTTCCTGCAGGCCGAGAACAGGACTCGTCGTGAGTGTGGAGAGCCGCGGGAAGAGCGTGAGCAGACAGTCGCCCGGTGGGCCCAAGAACACCAGCTGCCTTACGAGGACGGACACGTCCAGCTGCCGGATGCACGGCTTGAGTACGAAGACCGTGAAGGCCGCCGCGCTGTCGAGGACATCGAAGTCGTCACCCCTCACTATCGTGGCGCTCACGCTGCGGCGAAAGTCCGAGCTGGCTTCACGCGTTACCGCGCAGTCGGTGCTCGCACAGGTGGTCTTCGGACGACCGGCAGGAGCGGGCGCGGCGTGGATCCGAGGCTTGCCGAGGAGCTGTTGTCGTGACGTTCGCCGAGCGCGTCCACGCCGTCGCGGAGAAGGGCTTCACCGAGCGTCAGGCAGGCTTCCTGGTGACCGTCATGCTGCACTCCGGCGTCTGCGTCCGTCGCCAGTACTGCTTCTACGCTCGGATTGCCCACGGCCAGAAGGACCACGACTTTTTCGCTTCCCTTGTAGCAAAGAAACAAGCTACGTCGTACGCCGCGGCGCATCGGCGAGCGCACATCTACCACGTGCAGAGCAAGCCCCTCTACGCCGCGATTGGCGAGCCGAACAACCGCAACCGTAAACCCGTTACGCTCGCTCGCGCCATAGAACGGCTGATGGTGCTCGACACCGTGCTTGGCGAGCGCAGGCTTCAGTGGCTGGGCGCCGAGCGCGACAAGGTCGAATACTTCAGCACGGCAACGAGTCTCAGGTTGAAGGAATTGCCCCACCTGGTCTTCGGTGCCGGACCGGACAAGACGATTCGCTGCTTCCCGGACAAGCTACCGATCGGCATCACAGGCGACGGTCGCACCCATGTGTTCCTGTACCTCGTGAACCGAAAAACACCGGTGGACTTCCGCGCCTTTCTAAACCGTCATTCGGAGCTGCTGCGAGCTCTCCCCGAGTGGGAGCTTCGCCTTCTCGTTCCGCGCCACTTGCTGGAGGCGGCAGCGCTCTTCGAGCAGGCTGCGCTGGATGAGTTGGGCCGGCCGCTTCGGTTGGACGATGTGGCCGAGCTTCGCTGGTATTTCAGGCAACAGGACCAAGTCGATCGCGGTGGCGCGCCTGAGGACTTCCGGCGGTTTCGCCGCGCTTGTCGCGCTTTCAGGGCGCCGCGGTTTCACGTGCTCTATCGGCTCTGGAAGAAGAACGGCGACCGGCCCGTGGACGCCACAGTGTCGCCGGTGCTCGAGGACAAGATCGCGCGCCGGAGGGGCAATGTCACGAGCGAAGTGCTACCTCATCTCTATGCCCATCTTTCACCCCTGGTTGGCTCGGCGTAGTTCGGAAATCCCGCGAACGGAGGGGGGACCACAGGGTCGGGAGGAGTTGTCCCCCTCCTGGGTCCTTGGCGAAGCGCGTGGGCGGCGCGAGCCCAGAGGCGTATGCGCCAGCGAGATGTTCCGCAGGTTGTTGTGGGTGAAGAAGTTGCTGACGCGAAATTCGCGCGGCGTTTTGTGCCGCGCGTGCCTGTGCGATGAAGCCCGGACAGCAGCGAAGTGGCGGCCGGGGCGTGTGCGACCCCCCCGG
>JBFWPD010000068.1:0-12793 GCA_050250175.1 Vicinamibacterales bacterium | reverse complement strand
ATCACAGCCGAGACGGACGGCAAGCAGGTGGCAAATCTGGCGCCCACCACCGTGCTCGCCTTACAGCACCAGACGACGCTTGCCGAGCGCTTCGCCGGCTTCCCCGTCCGAATCGACATGGTGAGCCGCTTCCGGACGAAGGCAGAACAGAAGATGGTGCTCGGCGACCTCGCGGACGGCAAGGTGGACATCATCGTCGGAACGCACAGACTGCTCTCCAAAGACGTCCAGTTCCGCGACCTGGGACTGCTCGTCGTTGACGAGGAGCAGCGCTTCGGCGTGGCGCACAAGGAGCGCATCAAGCAGCTGCGCCGCAAGGTAGACGTCCTTACGATGACCGCAACTCCCATCCCCAGGACGCTGAACATGTCACTCGTCGGCATACGTGACATGTCGATCATCGAGACGCCGCCGAAGGATCGGCTGTCGATTCAGACAAGCGTGGTGAAGTTCGACCAGCAGGTCATCAGCCGTGCGATACGCAACGAGCTCGAACGTGGCGGACAGGTCTATTTCGTCCACAACCGGGTCGAATCGATCTTCTCCATTGGGCACCTGATTCAGCGCCTGGTGCCCGAGGCGCGGCTGATCGTCGGCCATGGGCAGATGGGAGAAGACGAGCTCGAGCGCGCGATGCTCGCCTTCGTGAACCGCAAGAGCGACGTGCTGCTCGCGACGACGATTGTCGAGAACGGGCTCGATATCCCGAACGCGAACACGATCATCATCAATCGCGCCGATCGCTACGGGCTGTCGCAGCTGTATCAGCTCAGAGGACGCGTCGGACGGTCCGATCGGCCGGCATATGCCTACCTGCTGATTCCTCCGGAAGACAACCTGTCGCCGGTTGCCAAACAGCGTCTCTCGGCAATCCGTGAATTCAGCGATCTCGGCAGCGGGTTCCGCGTTGCTGCCCTCGATCTCGAGATCAGGGGTGCCGGCAATCTGCTCGGCGGCGAACAGAGCGGGCACATCGAGGCCGTGGGCTTCGAGATGTACATGAAGCTGCTCGAGCAGACGGTGCGCGAGCTGCAAGGTGAGGAGATCGAAGACGACGTGCGGGCGAACGTGAATCTTCAAGTGGATCTCCGGATCGATCCGACCTACGTCGCCGACATGAATCTGCGGCTGATGCTGTACCGGAAGGTCGCAGAGGCGCGGCGGGAGGAGGACATCGATCGAGTGCTCGAGGAGGCCGCCGATCGGTATGGTCCCCTGCCATTGTCTGTGCTGAACCTCGCCGACTACGGGCGGATCCGCGTGATGGCCGATCGGCTTGGCGTCGAGGCCATCGACCGCGAAGGACGGACCGTCGTCTTAAAGTTCAGGCCGCAGGCGAAGGTCGACCTCGCGCGACTCATATCGCTCGTCCGGCAGCGGCAGGATCTCACGCTCGTTCCGCCTGCCGCATTGCGGGTCAACCTTTCCCAGCCGGAGACGAATGCGCTACCGAGCGCGCCCGTGGCGAGCAGACCTCGGGGTTCGGAGCGGGAGGCCGGGCGGGGGCCTCAGGCCGGGGCCAAGGGGCAGAAACCGGCCAGGACGGGGAAGACAGTGCCTGCGCCCAGCTGGTGGACAACCCGGGCGAGGACGGGCGAGGTGCGCCCTGGCTTCACGAAAGCCGAGATCATGAAGCCGACGAGCGACGATCCGCGGGCGCCTGGCGGGGTTTTCGAACGGGTCGGCGGGGTCTTGAGCGCCCTCGTTGATAGGATGTAAAATCTTCCGTATCAATTAGTTGTAGCGAGGAAGAGCTCACGATGCATAGCAAAACAGCGACACGGACGTGGGCGGCGATCACGCTGGCTCTTCTCGTCGGTGTTGCGGAGCCAGCGAGCAGCCAGGTCATCGAACAGGTGCTGGTGAACGTCAATGGCGAGATTCTGACGAAGACGGGGCTCGAAGAGCGCCAGGTCCAGGCGATTCGGCAGCGTCAACTCAATCCGACCACGGACCAGCAGCTCCGCCAGATGCTCGACGAACTGACGCCCGAGCTCATCGTGAGCATCGTCGACGAGATGCTGATGGTCCAGCACGGTCGCGACCTCGGGTATCGGCTCGCGGACGATCAGTTCCAGCAGGTTCTCGGCAGCATCAAGACCGACAACAACTTTCAGACCGACGAAGATCTGCACGCGGCCCTCAAGCAGGAGAACATGACGCTCGACGACCTCCGCAACAATCTCGAGCGGAGCATGATCGTCCAGCGCGTTCAGCAGAACGAGATTCTCGGCAGGGTCGCGGTCTCCGAGGAGGAGGCGCGGCGCTATTACGATTCTCACCTGAACGAGTTCACGTCGCCGGCGACCGTTACCCTCCGCGAGGTCTTCATCAACTATCCGGCCGGTGTAACCGTTGCGCCGAACAGCGCGGCGGATCTCGAAGCACGCGCCAGGGCGGACGACGTCCGGCGGCGTGCGCTGGCGGGTGAAAGCTTCGAGACCCTGGCCTCGCAGGTATCGGAGTCGGCCTCGAAAGCCAATGGCGGACTGATCGGTCCGCTCAGCGTCGACGAAGTCGTCGCCGACCTTCGCACATTGCTCGACAGGATGAACGTAGGAGACATCAGCGAGCCAATCCGGACGCCTCGCGGCTATCAGGTCCTGAAACTCGAATCGTCCAGCCCTCAGCAGACGCTTCCGTTCCCCGAGGCCCAGCAGCAGATCAGCGACCGCGTGTTCACCGACAAGCGTCAGGCGGAGCTCCGTCGCTACCTGAGCACTCTCAGATCCGAAGCGGTTATCGACTGGAAGAGCGCGGAGCTCGAGCGTGCCTTCAAGCAGGGCCTCGAGAAACTCGCCGCGCCGGCGGGGAACTAGCTCACCACGCATGACCGCGGCTGACGACCCGCAGCCCGACGGCGGACGGGAGTGGTTCGCAATCTGGACGCGTTCCCGCCACGAGCAGACCGTACGGGAGCAGCTCGCACGGAAGAGCATCGACGTCTTTCTCCCGACCATCACGCGCTGGAGCCGCTGGAAGGATCGGAAGAAGAAGATCGACTGGCCTCTTTTTCCCGGCGATTGCTTCGCCCGCTTCGACCCGAACGATACGCTGCCGATCCTGAAATGCACGGGCGTTGTCAACATTGTCTCGTTCGAAGGGCGTCCCGCGGCGATTCCCGACCATCAGCTCGAGGGCATCAGGCAGCTGGTGGGCAGCGAGCTTCAGTACGACCCCTGCCCGCTCGTCCGCGAAGGCATGATGGTCGAAGTCGTTCACGGTCCCTTGCGCGGCGTGGTGGGACGTCTCCTGCGCAAAGACGCGCATCGCGCGCGCCTGGTTCTGTCGGTGGATCTGATCGGACAGGCCGTGTCCGTTGAGATCGACGCGGCTGACGTGAAGCCGTTCTAGACGACGGCGTTGCGGCCGCTGGACTTGGCTTCGTAGAGGCGGCGGTCAGCCGTCATCAGCATCGTCTCGAAATCGTAGCTGCTGTCGAGAGCCGCCGTGCCTGCCGAGATCGTGACCTCGCCGAGGCCCTGCGTATCGAGGCGTTCGACGGCCGCGCGAATACGTTCCGCGAGCTTCCTGGCCTGATCGAGCGTGACGCCGGGAAGGATCAGCAGGAACTCCTCGCCTCCCCACCTCACCAGGATGTCGTAGGCGCGAAGCGTGCGACGCAGCAGATCGCTGATGTCGCGAAGCAGACGGTCCCCTGCCTGGTGTCCGTACGTGTCGTTGATGCGCTTGAAGCGATCGATGTCGATGAAGATGCAGCTGAGCGCGGTCCGCTGGCGCCGGGCGCGGGCGATCTCGCTCGCGACGCTCCGCTCACCGCCGCGGCGGTTGGCGAGACCCGTCAACGGATCGGTGACCGCGAGGCGCTCCAGCGTCTCGACGTCGATCGTCGGAGTGAGCGAAACCTGCGCCTGGCGTGATGTGCCGACCGCCGCTTCGATCTGACGTTCGAGCTCGTTGGCGAGCACGCCCAGGCCGTCGAGGTCCGTCGCGCTCAGTGTCGTCGGCTCGGTGTCTACGAGACAGAGCGCCCCGCGCGCGCCGACGTGCTCGGCGAAGAGTGGGACGCCGGCAAAGCCGCGGAAGTGAGGCGCGCGAACGCCGAGCGACTCGCTCAGGCCCGGCTGCGACTGAAGATCGGGCAGCACGAGCGGCTCGCCGGTCACGGCGAGCTGCCGGACGAGCAGCCATTCCTGCGACTGCGGCCCGACGGCTGGCGGCGCGTCGTTCGTCGAGACGTACGCCGCAAACCGCTCCTGATCCTTCATCTTCAGATACGCGAAACACGCGGGCGCGCCGAAGCGGCGCGCTGTCTCGAGCACCGCCTGGCCAAGCGCATCCTGCACTGTGAGCGGCACGACGCTGCGCTGAGCCGGACGCGGCTGTGCGATCACGGGCTCGGGGTGCGGCTGCGGGCGGAGCGCCGCCTTCACGGCGTCGATCAGCGTGGTCCGATCGGTGTCCGACGGAAGAATACGCGCGATGCCAAGCGTGTCCGCCATCGACCGCGCTGTCGAACGAAGCTGCTCGTACGCGGAAACGACGATCACGCTCGTACGATCGACGGACGTGTCGCGCCGGAGGTGCTTCAGCAGCGCAAAGGTGTCGAGACGCGGCAGCGAGAGGTCCGCGATTAGCAGAACCGGGGCGCCACGCGCAGACGTCAGAGCCGCGAGAGCCTCCTGGCCGTCGCGGACGACCATCACATCGGCTCCCAGTTCAGCCACGAACGCGCGATACGACTCGGCGCGGCCCGCATTGGGAGTTGCGATGAGCACGTAATTCGAAGCGCGCTCACGTTCCGGCATCCTGGTCGCTTGGGCTATGCTGTTCTGGCCAACGGGGTCTCGCATCGGTTCGGCTAGACTACGGCGCTAGGTGACCTTACCTCAGCAGCAAGCGGCGGACCAAGACTCGTTCGGCGGGATTTCTTAGGAAATACGCGATTTTGTCGGCTGCAATCCTACCGCGAAAAACCCGGGTCTGTGCTGATTTTGAACGCGGTTCGCGAGAGAAGGCGGGCCACACGAGCGCAACCAGCGTGATATCAACTGGTTACTGCTGGTGTCCGGCGTAGGTCGGACGACGACAGCGAACGTCCTATAACAGTGCACTGTTGAGATACGGTCGTGACGAAGTTCTTACGATTCTGTTGCGAGCTAGTTACCCGCGAAGGTCAGACGAAATGAAGGTTGGTCCAGTCGAGCTCGCCCACCCCATCGCGATCGCACCGATGGCCGGGATGACCGACACCGCATTCCGCCGCCTCGTGAAGAGCCACGGAGGCTGCGGTCTCGTCGTCACCGAGATGGTGAGCTCGGAGGGTCTTGTTCGAGGGATCGACCGGACGCTGGAGTATGCGGAGTACACGGAAGAAGAGCGGCCAATCTCGATCCAGATCTTCGGCGGTGATCCATCGACCATGGCGGCAGCAGCGCAGGCGGTCGAAGCGCTTGGCGCCGACATTGTCGACGTGAACATGGGCTGCCCGGTGCCGAAGATCGCGAAGCATCACGCTGGTTGCAGCCTGATGCGCGATCCGTCGCACGCCGCGTCCGTCATTGCTGCGATGACCCGAGCTGTCCGGATCCCGGTTACGGTGAAGATGCGGGCCGGGTGGGATGAATCCGATCGAAACGCGCCGACGCTCGCAAGGATGGTGGAGGACGCTGGTGCGTCAGCCGTGGCTGTGCATGGACGTACCGCTGCGCAGAGCTATTCCGGCTTGGCAGACTGGGATCTCGTCGCCGAGATCGCGGACCGGCTGACGATCCCCGTGTTCGGCAGCGGCGACTGCGTCGAGCCGTCGCAGGTCGTCGATCGACTGACGTCGGGGATCGAAGGAGTGCTCGTTGGACGCGGCGTGCTGAGGAACCCGTGGATCCTCGCTCAGGCGGCAGACATCGCGGCAGGCAGGACTCCGCGCGAGGTGACGTTTGCGGAGCGAGGACAGTTTCTTCTCGACTACATCGACCTGCTGCTTCGGGACGAGGAACAGGATGCGCCGGGATTCCGGCATCAGGCTGGAGCGTCAGCTGCGCCGGCTGAATCGCGGAGCCGCGAGCGCTGGGTCGTCAACAAGGTGAGGGCTCTGGGCTCCTGGTACACCAAGGGACTGGACAACGGATCTCATCTGCGGATCGCCATCAATAGCGCCGCGTCGGTTGCGGCGCTGCGTGACTTGATCGGCGAGTTCTTTCTGGGCCGGCCGCGGCAGGAACAGGCGACGTCCGCGCTGGCCCCTGCCGATTGACGGGATCGGCCGGATGGGGCGAATCGGACCCGAAGCGCGAGATCGCGGATTCATGGGTGCCGCTCAGCACCATCAGCACCTGCAGCTCGAGCGCGTTCATCAGGCCCCTGTTATCGTCACCTCGACCGTAATTGTGTAGCGATATGGCGACTTTTCTGGCCCCCCTTCTCAAAGGCTCGGCGGACGGCTTCGTTCTGGTCAACGGAAGGACCGGCGCCACCGTCGCCGACCGCCTGCTGCCGGCGTTCGAGTCGAAGGCACGCCGGACCGGCCTGCTCAAGCACACCAGCCTGGGCGACGGCGAGGCGATGATCATCGCGCCGTCGAACGGCATCCACACGTGGTTCATGAAGTTCGACATCGACGTCGCCTTCGTCAACAAGCAAGGGGACATCGTGAAGGTGCGCGAGGCGATGGGACCCTGGCGGATGTCGGCGGCGTTCAGCGCGTACGCGGTCGTCGAGCTCGCGTCGGGTACGTTGGCGGCGCGTGATACGCGCAGCGGCGACAGACTCGTTCTGGCGAACCGCAGCGCCTGAAGCGATCAGCCTGTCCTGGTCCCAGGGACGACGTCGAAGCCCGAGATCGCCACCTGGTTCCTCCCTGCGCGCTTTGCCCTGTACAACGCTTCGTCTGCACGCGCGAGGAGCTCGAGTGGACCGCCATCCTGCTGCGTTGCGGCCGCCAGACCCGCGCTTGCCGCGATCGACAGCGACTCTCCATCAATCTGAAAGCTGAGCTCAGCGAGTTCCCGGAGGAGCGCCTCTGAGACCGGCCTGGCGTTCGGCAGCGGCGTGTCCGGCAGGATCACCAGGAACTCGTCGCCGCCGTAGCGGCACTTGATGTCCGTGGCGCGAAGCATGCGGCCCAGCAACCGGCCCACCGACGCGAGGATGTTGTCGCCGGCAAGGTGACCGTGCTGATCGTTGATCCCCTTGAAGCCGTCGAGATCGAGAAGGAGAAGTGAGAGCGGACGCCCGGTACGCCGTGCGCGGCGCATCTCCACGTCGATCGATTCGACGGCGTGCGCACGATTGAAGCACCCGGTCAGCTCGTCGCGGAGACTGTTCTCCCGCGTCTCGTCAAGCAGTTGGACGTTCCGAAGCGCGATCGCGATGAATGCGGCCGCGGCGCCGAGCGCGCGCCGCTCCGCGTCGTTCAGACGGGGCCCATTGCGAACACCCATGACGCCGACGGTCTGATCGCCAACAACCATCGGAAAACAGAGCGAGCCGCCGACGTCGACGCCTTCGCCATGCTGATTGCTCGTGGTGTGCTGCGCGACGGCCGTGGCGGCCGTGACCTCGAGAAGGTCGGCTGCGGGGCCCGCGTGCCCTCCCGGTTCGCGCAGGAGCGCATCCCATGAGTCGCCAACGCGGCGAAGCAGCCAGAACTCGTTCCGCGGAGCAAACGACGGCAGATACCGCCAGAGGGTCTGTCTGAGAGCAGCCGTGTCGACTGACGCGCCGAGCGCACGGCCGAACGTGACGAGGCGCTCGAGCTCCCCGGACCGTCCCTGCTCCTGCGTCACGCGCTCTTCAGCGGCCAGCGCCGCGGCCCTGGCCTGCTGCCGCTTCCTGTACTGATGGAACCCGAACGCCGCGACGAGCACGGTCAGTCCGGAAATCAGATCGATGTGGTACTGGGCTTCTGCCGCGCGCGCAGCGTCGATGACGACGCGAAGGGGCCGCTGAAAGATGACCAGAGCGCTCGCGATGAGCGCGATAGCGAGAGAGGTGTCGTTCCGGTCGATGAGTCGCACAGTTGCCTGGTTCGGCACACGTGGACGTCGCGCGCAACACGGTGCCGTCCGGACTATCGGCCTCGCCACGCAGAAGAACAGCGAGAGAGCGAGCATGCGATGGTGCGCCCATGCACAGGCCCCTGTGCGCCGGTGGCGCGGGCGCACAGCGCCCTGCGCGTCACACGACGCCGTAACAGACAGTAATCAAATGACTTAGCTAGTTCAGTCGAGTGGCAACACTCTGGCTCTTACATCGGGCGCCGGCGCAATTACGCGCCCGGCGATTCCGGGAGAGTCAGAGATGTTCCGCACGGCAGTCGCCTTCGTCCTCAGCCTGACCTTTGTTGCGGCGCCCGCTCTTGCTGCCGATGCCCCCATCGCCGAGCAGGCCGTTGTCGCCATGTCGGCGTCAACGCTGACTCCCTCGCAGCCCGCACCGTTCTCCAGGCCTGACGCCAGGATTCGCCAGGAGCGGCCGCTGCTGCTGCCCTCGCTTTACGTGAGCCTGTCGGCGCTTCAGGCCTACGACGTCTACACGACCCTGACCGGGATCAAGCACGGCGCGACCGAAGCCAACCCGATGATGCAGAACGTCGTCGGCAATCCGGCAGCCTTCGTGGCGCTCAAGGCCGGCGTGACCGGCATTTCGATTTATGCGGCCGAGCGACTCTGGAAGCAGAACCGCAAGAAGACCGCGATCGTCCTCATGATCGCGTCAAACGGCCTGATGGGTTATGTGGCCGCGCACAACGCGTCGGTGCTGCGCGCTGTTCGGTAGAGAAGTACGTCTCCGCGCGGAGCGTGGAGAATCAGAGCGACGATCGATTCGAGCCGCCGGCAGACGCCAGCGGCTCGCTCACTTCTGCGGTGCGTGTTCGCAAGGCCTTCCGGACTTCCTGAAGCATCGTCGCCAGCGGAAACGGCTTGACCAGAATCGCCGCAGACTTCGTCAGCAGAGGCGAAACGTCGGTGTCGAAATCGCTCAGCAGGATGATGAGCGGGACGCGTTGCGTGGCGTCCTCACGCTCGAGCCAATCGGCAAGCTCCTTCGCGGAGACCTTCGGCAGCGACAACTCCGCGAGCACCAGCTGCACCTGATTCGCACGCATCGCCAGCAACGCATCGTCGCCATCTGATACCTGATCGACGTGAAAACCGAAGTGATCGAGGTATCTCGCGCATGGCACTCTTGCGCCGTCGTAGCTGTCGGCGAGCAGGAGCTTCGGGGCTCGACCGGGAAGATCGTAGGGCCGCCGTCCTCCCCGGGGGGCAGCGCGCCGGTCCCGGCGCTGGATCGTGCGGCGTTCGGATGTCTGCACCTTGGAGGGTGGCGGAGCGGCCAGCTACCTCAGCACTATACAGCACTAAAGGGCCATATTCAACGGTAGTGGCACATACTGTCATAGAGGGTTCCTCGGCAGACCGTATGGGCAAACCCCAGAAGTCCTTATTGGCGCTGACGTTTCAGCTTTTCAACCAGGGTCGTGCGCTTGATTCCCAGGAGCCGCGCCGCCCTCCCCTTGTTGCCGCCGGTCCGATCGAGTGCGCGGGAGATGAGGTCCCGCTCGGCGACAGCGAGGAACTGATTCAAGTCGAGTCCCTGCTCAGGCAGGCTTACGGGGACGGCAGTCGTGGCCGCTTCCTCCACTGAGATCTCGGGAGGCAGATCGCTGATGTCGATCTGGCCGCGTCCACCCCGAAACGCGACCGCGCGCTCCACGGCGTTCTCCAGCTGGCGGACATTGCCAGGCCACGAGTACGCCATCAGAGCGCGCATCGCCTGCTGCGCGACAGTCATTGGCGCGGATCGCGCGTTGGCCGCGCCCGTTGATCCCCGGCCCTGCGCCGCAACGTCGCCACAGAATTTCTCGAGGAAGTGGCCGACAAGCAGCGGAATGTCTTCCTTGCGCTCGCGCAGCGGCGGCAGCTTCACGGGAATCACATTGAGCCGGTAGAAGAGATCTTCGCGGAACTCCCCTGCCGCCACCATCCGCGCGAGGTCGCTGTTCGTCGCCGCGATCACGCGGACGTCGACCTTCGTCGTGTGCGAGTCTCCGACGCGGTCGAACTCACGCTCCTGCAGCACGCGCAGCAGCTTCATCTGGAGCGCCGTGCTCATCGTGCCGACTTCATCGAGAAAGAGCGTCCCGCGATGCGCCTGCTCGAGACGTCCCTGCCGATTGCCGACCGCGCCGGTGAATGCGCCGCGGACGTGGCCGAACAATTCCGCTTCGAGCAGCGATTCGGGGATGGCGCTGCAGTTCAGCGCGACGAAACGCTGCGCGCGTCTCGGGCTGTTGTGATGGAGCGCGCGCGCCACGACTTCCTTGCCCGTACCGGTCTCGCCGGATATCAGGATCGTGCTCGTCGTGTGCGCGACAGTCTCCAGCAGCTGAAACAGACGCGACATCGCGGGACTCTTGCCGATGATTCCGCTGAAGCTGTATCGATCCTGGAGCTGCGCGCGCAGGTACTCGTTCTCCGATCGGAGGCGGCGCTGCTCGAGTGAGTTCTCCAGGACGTGGAGCAGCTCGTCGATCTGGAACGGCTTGTTGACGAAGTCGGAGGCACCGCGCTTGATGGCTTCGACGGCATCCTTCACCGTCCCGTATCCCGTCACCACGATCGCGACGATATTCGGATAACGCTGGACGGCCGCGTCGACCACCGCCGAGCCATCCATCCCAGGCAGGCGCAGGTCGGTGATGATCACGTCAAAAGCGAAATCCACCAGCCGAGCGACTGCCGCTTCGCCTGACTCCGCCTGTTCGACGATGTATCCGCGGTCGGCGAGCTGTTCAGCGACCGCCTCCCGGAGGGGGGCCTCGTCTTCTACGAGAAGAACATGTTTAGACGGGTCAGGCATTTAGCAGGGCGCCAACATTTTGACTTCACCCGGTGGCACCTGTCCAGCCGCCAACCCCGGCGCGCATGACTGCCCGCTTCTCCCTACAGCGCCCGTCCCGTTACACCGATACCCACTTGCGGAGGCATTCCCGTGGAACGAAAAACGGTTTCGATCATGAAGGCGTGCGAGACGGTGGGCGTAAGCCGCCGTACGATCTACAACTGGCTCTCCTCCGGGAAGGTCGAATACATCCGGACGGCTGGTGGGTCGGTCCGCATCTTTGCTGATACGCTGTGGCGCGATCCTCAGCGCGCTGAGCGTCCAGTGGTGGCGGCATCGTGGCACGCGGAAGAGCGCAATCAGATCTGATGTCGGGCGCGCTCACCGTAGAGGAGCTGCAGTCGAGGGCACAGATGGACGAACCCGGCGATCTGCGGCTTCTCTTCCACCGGTTGAACAATCAACTCGGGATCATTCTCGCCCACGCCGAGCTCCTCGAAGCCAAAGCCACTGACGACGTGAATCGTGCGCGCGCTGCGCAGATCGTCGGAGGCGTGCTCGAGGCCATGCGCACGACCCGCGAAATTCGCACCGCGCAAAATCGGACTTCCCAGCCAAATCTGTAATCACTGAGTCATGCGGTTGACGATTCCAGCCGTGGAATCGTCAACGCATTGACGTTTTTTCTGGTCGACTGCCTGAAATGAGACACCAGCTTCAGGGCCGATTCAGGAAATAAGTGGCTTGTTTTCAACACATTAATACTTGAGCTGGCTCACCCTCCCGCAAATACCTCAGCCGCTGGTATCGCAGTTGCGATAGCGGTGAGCGCCGGCCGACACAGACTGTCACTTCCGCCGGCGTTGAGGAGAGCATCGAGATGGCCGTCCAGCCCGTCGCCGCCCACCACAGCCGGATCGTGTCCGGCCTCCCGTTTGTCGAGGCACTCGCGCGGAGGATGGCCGCCTCCATGCCCAATTCGATCGACGTGGGCGATCTGGTCCAGGACGGCGTCCTCGGACTGATTGACGCGGCCCGTCGATTCGACGAGGACCGTGGGATCAAGTTCGAGACGTTCGCTGAACGGCGCGTCCGTGGCGCGATGATCGACGCGCTGCGTCGCGACGCCTGGCCGCGCGGCGTCCGGCGTCAGCGCCGCGAGATCGACGCTGCCCGCGAGGCGCTGCGTCGCGAGCTCGGTCACGAGCCGTCGCTCGCGGACATTGCCGCGCGAGTTGGCTCCGACGAAAAGCGTCTCAGCCGCACGATTGTGCGGATCAACACGATCGAATCGACCTCACCGCTGGCCACTGGTGAGCATGTCGACGAAGCATCACTTCCCGCCGTCCTCGTGCCGTCCGAGCCCGATTCTCCACACACCGCCTACGAAAAGGTCGAAACACGCGAGCGCGTGCGGAACGCCATCGCGTCGCTGCCGTGGCGCGAGCGAAAGGTCATCGGCCTCTACTACTACGGCCAGGTGACGATGAAGGAGATCGGCGCGGAGATTGGCGTGAACGAATCACGCGTGTCGCAGCTCCATGCGCGCGCCATCCGCCGCCTCCGTGAGGCGCTCGGACCGATGAACCCGCAGCAGGCCGCCGACATGCGCGCCGCGTTGATCGCATTCGCGAGCCACAAGCCTGCGATGGCAAAGGCCTCCCTCCGCACTCCAGCTGCCGAAGCGCAGCCGGGTGTGGTGCTGGCGTACCGGCCTGCCAGGACCCGTCGTACCCCCGCACGTGCCGCCCTCCAACCGGCACGCCCGCGGACCGTCGTCGCTGCCGCCCGTTAGTCCCGTCTGCCAGGCGCACGGTGCGGAAAGAGAGATCCGCACCGTGTCGTCCTCATCCTCCTCACTCACGTTGCGCCGGCTTCCCGTCCGCATCTGCGCGCCTCGAGCAGCGCTGCATCCGGCGATGTGTCTCGTGGCAGCGGCATCCGTCCGCGCTCTTCGTGTGAAGTAGACTGACGCGGATCCGAGGCC
>JBFWPD010000067.1:0-13034 GCA_050250175.1 Vicinamibacterales bacterium | reverse complement strand
GAGAGAGGTCGTGATGGTCGAAGACGTACTTCTTCCCGAGCAGCCTGAAGAGGCCTCCGACCACGAACAACGTATCCGGCGGGTTGTGCGCGTGAACGACGTCGGCGCCCCGCCTTGCGGCAATCCACAGACTCAACGCGAGACACGCCGCCGTGAAATAGCTGTACTCCGTCACGTACCCGAAGACACTCTGGACGGCGTTCAGGGCGCGGCGTCCCGCAGACGGCGCAGCGCCCGGCAGCTTCTTGAAGACCGTCAGGCGAGGCACCCGGTAAACCGACACGCCCTCGACGGTCTCGCGGGCCGGCTCCCCTTCCTTCCGGAGGGCGATCACGCTGACGTTGAAGCCGCTGTCGCGCAGGGTGAACGCTTCGTTGCGGACCCGCGAATCCGCAGGGAAGCAGTTCTCCACGAGCATGACGACGTCACCAGCAGATGCCTTCATACGCCTGTCCGTTTCTGGCACCGCGGCCGGGGATTGCCCTGACGAGATCGATGATCACCTTGTCGTCGTCCATCGTGGCCAGCCGTTCGTCGATCTCGGCGGTGCGCTTGGCGACGACCACGACCTCGGACTCCGCAATCGCGCAGTGGAGGCACTGACGCATCAGCCTGGAGAAATGCGGGATCGTCTGTTCGATGTATGCGCGATTCGATCCGTGCAGCCGTCCCGGCGCGACGTCCTGATCGTAGATGGCGACGTCGTGTCCCTTGCCCACGAGAAGCTCCACCAGCTCCGCGACCGGGCTCTCGCGCAGATCGTCGGTCCCCGCCTTGAAGCTGAGCCCCAGCATCGCGACCTTCTTCTTGCCGGTGCGCTTGATCAGTCTGTATGCCTCGTTGATCTGCCCTTCGTTGCTGGCGAGGATCGAGCGGAGCACGAGCGGCTCGCAGTCGAGCTCCTTGGCCCTGTAGAGCAGTGCGCGGAGATCCTTCGGCAGGCACGAACCTCCGAACGCAAACCCGGGTCGCAGATACGCCGGCGAGATGTTCAGCTTCCGATCCTCGCAGAAGACGTTGAAGACCTCGGTGCCGTCGATGCCCAGACGCTTGCACAGCACGCCCATCTCGTTGGCGAACGTGATCTTCAAGGCATGAAATGCGTTCCCCGCGTACTTCACCATCTCGGCCACCGCAAGCTTCGTCCGGATCACCGGCGCCGGCAGATCCTCGTAGAGCCGGCTGATCGTGTCGCCGCTCCGCTCGTCGAGCTCGCCGATGACCGTGTACGGTGGATGCCGGTAGTCTTCGATCGACGTTCCCTCGCGCAGGAACTCGGGGTTCATGCAGACGCCGAAGTCGCGGCCGGCCTTCTTTCCCGAGTCGCGCTCGAGCGCGGGCACCACGACCGACTCCACGGTCCCGGGAATGACGGTGCTTCGCACGCACACGACGTGATACCCGTCAGCGGTGCGCAGCATCTGCGCGATCTGTCCGATCGCGTTCAGCACGTGGTCCAGACAGAGACTGCCGTTCTCGTTGCTGGGGGTGCCGACGCAGATCATCGACACCTCGGCGTCGTCCCTCGCCCTGTCTGACGCGGTCAGACGGCCCGCCTCGACGGCCTGCGCCAGAAGCTCGGGAAGTCCGGGCTCTCGCACGGGGCTGACACCGGAGTTGATGGCGCCCACTTTTCGGGCGTCGATATCGACGCCGCGGACATCGTGGCCGTCGGCCGCGAGACAGGCCGCCGACACCGAGCCGACGTATCCCAGCCCATGGATGTTGATTTTCACAGCGTGACTCCCAGGGTCAGGCGCCCGCCTCGGCTGACAGCCGATGGCTTTGTTGGCCGGTTCTTGATTCGATACCCAGGCTTCCGGCACACGCCTGGATCTCGGCGACGACACGTTCCTGCTGTTCAGCACTGAGACCGGGGAACATCGGGAGCGAAAGCACTTCCCGGGCGAGCTGCTCGGTGACCGGCAGGCTGCCCGGCTCGTACTTCCATTCCTGACAGCAGACCTGACGATGAATCGGCCGCGGATAGTGGAGGCCGGTCGTGATGCCCTCGGCCTTCAGGTGCTGTGCAAGCGCCTCTCGATACGGCGCGCGAATCACGTAGAGGTGATAGACCGGGCGGCACCAGGGCGCTTCGAACGGGGTGCGCAGATCGGGCGCCGCCGCCGAGAGCAGCTCCTTGTATCGAGCGGCGGCGGCGCGCCGTTCGCTGTTCCAGGCGTCCAGATGCCGCAGCTTGATCCGCAGGATGCCGGCCTGAATGGCGTCGAGCCGCCCGTTGTATCCGAGAATCCGGTGATCGTATTTCCTGGTCTGACCGTGATCCCTCAACATCCGCACCTGATCCGCAACCTCTTCGTCGTCCGTCGTGACCGCTCCCGCCTCGCCGCACGCGCCAAGGTTCTTTCCGGGATAGAAACTGAACGCGGCGGCGTTCCCGATGGCGCCCGCGCGCCGCCAGCCCTCCGGGACGTCGCTTGAACTGAGGTGCTCCGCGCCGTGCGCCTGGCAGGCGTCCTCCACGACGAGCAGGTCATGACGCCTCGCGAGCTCGGTCAGCGCGTCCATGTCGGCGACATGCCCATACAGGTGGACCGGCACGATCGCCTTGATTGGCCGGCCGCTCCGCTGTCCGAGCAGGCGCCCGGACTCAGGGTCGCGTCGGCAGCCCTCCAGGTACGTCGCAAGCGACTCGGGGCTCATCGTGCACGTGTACTCGTCCACGTCGACGAACTCGGTGTCGGCCCCGGCCTGCACGATGGCTTCGACGGTCGCGACGAAGCTCATGGACACGGTGACCACGGCGTCACCGGGACCGACGCCGCTTGCCATCAGGGCGAACCGCAGGGCATCCGTTCCGCTTCCGACGCCAACGGCGAACCGCGTGCCGCAGTACTCCGCAAACTCCTGCTCGAACGCCTCGACTTCGTGGCCGCCGACGAACGCTGCCTGCCGGAGGGCGTCGCGAAGCGCGTCGAGGATTTCCCCTTCGAGATCGCGATGGGTGCTCGACAAATCGAGAAAGGGAACGGACTGATCCATGGGGGCCGCTTTCGGTTGTGAGGGAGAAGGAAACGAGGGGCTAGAGGGCGACGATCTGTCCGCGCCTTCGAAGCGACTGTTCTGCCGCGTCGAGCAGCTTCACGACTCGAAGGCCGGCAGCGCCATCGTTGAGCGGAATCTGGTCGTTCAGGACGCAGTCGACGAAGTAGTCGAACTCGACCTTGAGGGCCTCGGTCTGGTCGCATCGCGGCGCCCACACGTCGCCTGAACGGTAGCTCACGAGAAGGTCGTAGACGCCCTGGCCGTTCGTGATCTCGACGCCCTTGTCGTACAGCTTGATCTTCTCGTCGGCCTCGAGGTCGTTCCAGACGAGCATCTTGTCCCTGCCCCCGATGAGCGTCGTCCGCACCTTGACCGGCGAGAGCCAGTTCACGTTGATGTGCGCGACGATGTTCCGGGGGAAGTAGATCGTGATGAAGGCCATGTCGGCATGGCCGTTCAGATGGTTGCCCCCTGTTGCGACGAGCGCCTCCGCCTTGTCGGGGATGAGGTAATCCATGATCGAGAGATCGTGGGGGGCCAGATCCCAGATCACGCTGACGTCGTGCTGGAACAGGCCCAGGTTCACCCGGGTCGAATCGAAGTAGTACAGCGGCCCGAGCATTCCCGCGTCGACGATCTCCCGGATCTTCCGGACCGCGCCGCCGAAGAGAAAGGTGTGGTCCACCATGATCTTCAGGCCCTTGCGCTCGGCGAGCTCGATCAGGGCCTCCGCCTGGGCCGGCGTCGACGTGAACGGCTTCTCGACAAAGACGTGTTTGCCGTTCTCGAGCGCAGTACGGGCCAGGTCGAAGTGGGTCCACACCGGCGTCACCACCGCGACGGCGTCGATCTCCGGCGAGGTCAGGATGTCGCTGGCGTTCGTCGTGACGTCGATGCCGGGGTAAGACGTTGCCGCGCGCTTCAGGGCTGCCGGATTGCTGTCGCAGACGGCGGTCAGACGAGCCCGCTGTGTTGCGTGCACGTTCCGAACGACATTGGGACCCCAGTAGCCGTATCCGATGACTCCCACACGTACGACGTTCTCGCCCCGCACATCGGACTCGACCGCCGATCCCGGCTGCGCGGCAGGCTCCGCGACATCCGCCATATCCGCCGTGGCCACCGGCGGCCTCATGCGCGCACTCCCCGATCCGCGTCAAGGCGCCGGCGGACGACTGCCGGGTTGCCCGCAACGACCGTGTGCGCGGGCACGTCCCGTGTGACGACGCTTCCTGCGCCGACCATGGCGCCCTCACCGATCGTGACGTTGGCGAGGATCGTGGCCCCCGAGCCGATCGAAGCGCCCTTTCTGACCAGGGTGCGCTCAACCTTCCAGTCCGCCTCCGTTTGCAGGCGTCCGCCTCCGGTCGTCGCTCTGGGGTAGGTGTCGTTGACGAAGGTGACACCGTGCCCGACGAACACTTCGTCTTCGATCGTCACGCCCTCACAGATGAAGGTGTGGCTGGAGATCTTGCAGCGGCTGCCGACCTGCGCGTTCTTCTGTACTTCGACGAATGCGCCGATCTTCGTGTCGTCGCCGATCGCGCACCCGTAAAGGTTGACGAACGGCGCCAGGCGGACGTTCGCGCCGAGCTTGACGTCGCCTGCGACCTGGCGCAGTGCATCCGGAACCGTTACTGTCGCGTCTGTCATCAGCACGCCCCTTTTCCCGAGATCGCGGCGATGGGCGTCGCGAGCAGAATCTTGAGATCAGTCCAGAGTGAACGAGTCTTCGCGTACCGGAGGTCGAGCCGTACCATGCCGTCGAACGTCGTGCGGCTGCGGCCCTCGACCTGCCAGAGTCCGGTGATCCCGGGCTTGGCGTCGATCACGCGACGCCAGTGCCAGGGCTGGTACTCATCCAGTTCATAGAAGAGCGGCGGCCGCGGACCGACGAGCGACATGTCGCCACGCAGCACATTCCAGAACTGCGGCAGCTCGTCCAGACTCGTGCGCCTGAGGATCCGGCCGAGCGGCGTGATGCGTGGATCGCCGACGATCTTGAAGAGATTGTGGGCGGCCTGTTTGCGTCCCTGGCCGGCGATGAACTCCGTCACGTACGCCTTGTGGAGCGACGGGTCGGCGTTCGCGTACATCGTGCGGAACTTGAGCATGGTGAATGACTTTGCGAACCGGCCCACTCTCGGCTGCCTGAACAGGACAGGACCAGGCGACGTGACCTTCACCAGGATCGCCACGACGAGACAGACCGGGAAGAACAGAATCAGGAGCAGAAGGCTTCCTGCGATGTCCACGGCGCGCTTCGAGATGTCATGGAGCGAGGGGCCGTCGTGTGGATGCGCGGGGTCCCCGGTTTCCCCGGCACCGTAGAGCGGCCTGGCGCCAGTCTCGAACGCAAGCTGAAGGCCCGCCAGCGTTGCGGCGGGCAGCCGATCGGCCAGCGCCGCCCGAACCCGGGCTTCGACCACCGCAGCCGTTTCACGCACCTGCTCGATGTCGAGAAAGAGAAGCGCCAGTCCATCGCCGCCCAGCCGCCCGATGACGTCGGACTCCCGCGCGATCGATGAGAGCGCGTCGAGAGCCGCCTGTGTCCATGCGGGAACGTCATTCGGTGCATTCGAACCGACCGACAGCAGGACGAATCCACGGTCGACACGTCCGACGCGTTGACGTTCGCGCCACAGAATGTCGCCGAAGACTTCCTGGTCGACGACGAGGGGACCGGGCGGCGTGTCGGCCTCTGCTCTTCGGGCTGCCACGGCCGGGCCGCCGACGGCCGCCTCACGCCTGCTTCTCGACGAGGGCCACGACACCTGTGCGGCAAGCGGAGTCATCGCGCGAAACTCCTTCGTTCGGACCTGACCTCGACCACCTTCACCGACATGCCTCGTGCGGCGATTGCTGGAAGCTGCTGTTCGAGCGAGGTCACGACGCGCTGGCGGATGCCCGCCCGCGCCTCCGCATCCGGAGGGTCACCGACCTGTGCGAGGACAGCGCCTGCAAGACGTCCGTCGCGGTACCACCCGGTAAAGTCCACGTCACGCACCGCCTGCGTGAGAGCGGCGAACACTCTCGCGGAGACAGGCGCGGGCACTCTGGTCGTCACCGGGTGTCGATTGACTCTCACGAGCACGAGGAACAGCGGCTGCTCTGCGCGGACGGCCCGTTTCCACTCTGTCCACAGAAGACGCCGGAACACGATTTCGTCGTACGCGCGATGAGACAGGCGGAACAGGCGTACCGTCCGGCTCCTCCATGGGGGCCGCGAATCACGATCGCGCGCGATTGAAACGACGTCCGACATCGCTGGAAGAGAGCCACTGTCCGAGCGCTGCACACGCGAGATGGGCACTGCCTGGGCACGATTTGGACAAGGCTTCGCCCTCTCACTTACAGGAAGAACTCTGCCGCGCCTCAGATCCCGACGGGAACCTGCGCGAACAGATCACAAGAGAGCAAGGACGCTTCCGCGCGGGCGTTGTCGGGCGTTGTCGGTCAACCTACTGCCCGTCAGTCACTTACGCGGCAGCTCAGCACGCAGTTTGGCCGCAGAAGTCCGCGCACAGGGCGACCAATGTCGGTCGTAGCGCATCAAACACCCGCGCGCCGGTTCATCGGCAGCCCGGAGGGCGACCGTCGCGCCTGCTGCGGCGCGTAGTAATAGCCTCGCGATGCCGCCGTGTGCTCCCGCACTGCATTCAGCACGACGCCGAGAATCCGCTCGCGGCCGATCGTCTCGACCGCGTGCTGCACCGACTCGAGCGGCGTCTGCTCGGCACGCACCACGAGGATCGTCGCGTCGACCATCGCGCTGAGCAGTCCAGCGTCGGTGACGATGCCCACAGGCGGTGAGTCGACGATCACCCAGTCGAATCTGGCCATCGCCTCGTCGAGCAGCTGCTGCATCCGGTTCGATGCGAGTCCGCTCACCGGGTCGGGATCGGGATTCGCCAGCAGCAGCGACAGCCCATCGGTGAGAGGGACCGGCGCCACCAGCGCGTCCTCGCCGGGCCGTATGGCTTCGTTGAGCCCGCCGTTCGACGTCAGTCCTGCGATCTGTCCGATCGAGGGCCGGCGCATGTCGGCGTCGATCAGCAGAACCGAATGCCGGTACGACTCGCTCAGCACGAGGGCAAGATTCAACGACGTCAGCGTCTTGCCGTCGTCGGGATCGGGACTCGTGATCATCACGGTCTTGAGACGCCGCTCGGCCTGGCGCTCGATCATCGAGGCGACGAGCGCGCGATACTGCTCGACCAGCCACGGATCGGCCTTGCGCCAGATCGTCAGGCGCTGTCTCCACTCGCGGTGAAACTGGCTGGCGTCGAGCGCGGGCGCGGGGTCCACACTCCGGCCATTGACCTCATGCAGCGGCTGCCGCCGCTCGACGTGCCGTTTCGGGGCCGGCGGCGCTTCGCTCCGGGCCCCTTCGACCGCCCACGGCGAGACGAATGCCTCGGGATTGTTCTCGGTCCGTTCGGGAGGAACGCTGACACGCGCGCGGTTCAGGGCCTGGTCGATTCGGCTCATCTCGCTGGGTCTCCGCTCATGCGACGTAGCGCCATAGCTCCATCGCCCAGAAGACATAACTGCACAGCAGAACGCACGCCGTCGCGGCGACAGAGACGCTGATGCGTCTCAGCCAGGCGCGGCGCCGATCGGCGTCGGTGGCTACATATGGAATGAGCGCGAGGACCGGCAGATTGAGGATGTCGGTGACGTCGGCCGAGCTCCGGAACGTGCGATCGCGAATCTCGCGCACCGCCGCGAACAGCAGCCCCACGGCGAGACCTGCGACAAGACCGATCCCGTTGATGCGGGCGCGCTCGACGCCTGTCGGCCGGACAGGCGGCCGCGCGGGATCGAGAATGCGGAACTGCTCGCCGATCTGGCGTCGCTCGAGATCAGCGGCCACCTGGGCCTCTTCGCTCTTCGCGAGCAGCGTCTTGTAGGCCTCCTGCTGCGTGTCGTAGTCGCGCGTCAGTGCGATCCACTCGGTTTCGAGGCCCGGCACCTGCTCGATGCGCCCCTGGAACTCCTGCAATGTCGCGCGAAGACGTTCGGCCTCCGCTTCACCCGCACGAATGTCGCGATCCAGCGCCTCGATCTCCGCGGTGAGCGCCTTGAGCCGCTCGCGGCGGGCCGCCTGCGCGGGACTGAGCACCAGCGGCTCCACCTCCGGGCTCGCGGGGCGACTCTTCGCCTCGGCCGCGACTCGCCCCTCGAGCTCCCGAATCGTCCGCTCGGTGCGGATCACGTCGGGATGCTCGGCGGTCAGCCGCCGCTTGAGACGCACGAGATTTGCGCGGGCCGTGACGAGCTGCTCCGCGGGCGTGCCGACGAGCGGAGCCACCGCGTCTGTTTCAGCCTCGGGACCTCGAACCAGCGGCTGGTCGTCGCGTTCGACTTCTTCGCGGAGCCGGTCCAGCATCAACTTCCGATCGCGATCGCGCGCGACGGCTTCATTCCGCGTCTGCAGCTCCATCTGCGTGCGGCTCATTGCCTGCATGTTGAAGTCGAGCTGCGTGGGCAACCTGCCTGCATTCCGCTGGCGAAACGCCTCCAGCCGGCGCTCCTGCTCCTCGAGCTTCACGCGCGATTCTTCGAGCTGCACCTGGAGGAAGTCGTTGGTGGCCTGCGCGAGGTCTCCGCGATCCTGCGCGTTGGTATTGATGAAGAGCGAACCCAGTCGTTCGGTGACGCGCGTCGCAGTTTCGGCGTCCGAGTAGCTGAAGCGGACGTAGAAGACGTCGGCGCCCGTTTCGGCCGGCTCCACCTCGATGGCCTCACGCATCTGTTGAATCACGTCGGCGAGCGGCCGCTCGGCACGCTCCGCCGGGTACAGATCCATCTCGTCGATCAGCCGTTCGAGCTCGGTGCGGCTCTCGACCTGCTGCGACAGCGAGAGCAGCCGCTCTTCGGTGCGCATCCTCACAGACGACCGCACGTATTCGTCCGGCACGCGCTGCGGCACGATCTGGATGAGCATCTCCGACTGGAACGTCTCCTTCAGCTGCGACGAGACGATGAGCGCGATGTAGGCGCCTGCGATCGCGCACAGGAGGATCGCGACCCGATGTCTCTTTCCCATCCGGAGGTAATCACCGAGCGTGTATTCCTTCCCTGGCAGCATCTCGAGACTCCGCGTCAGAATGTGCCGTAGAGCGGCAAGGACCAGTCCATGTGGACCCGCGTCGTGTTCCGCTGGACGTGGCGGCTCGCGCCGAGCGGCCCGCCCGCGATGCCGCTCGACAGGTATTCGAAGTAGTTGTAGGTCACGCCCAGCGACCACCAGCGCGTGAGGTGCACGCGCATCTGCGCCTCACCGCGATAGGTCTCGTACTCCCCCTCGACTCCGGGCCCCGCCCGTCCCATCAGGTAGCCCACCGTCAACGCCGTCTCGAGCCGCGGCTGAACGAAGCCCGCCGTTCTCAACGCCACTTCGTCGGTGACGAAGGTCTCCGCGGTTATCCCGGGGAGTACCGCGACCGTTCGCAGGTAATCGGTGGTCACACTCCAGGAGCGGGCGAAGGCGAGGCGTGCGGTCCCGTACGCGGACGGTTCCCAGTACTGAACCGCCTGCTGTGCGCTGCTTCGAGAGGTGCTGATCCGCGACATGCCCGCGCCTGCCGTCCAATCGAGCCTTCTGGTCGAAGAGAGCTGCACGGCGTGACGCAGCCCGAGCTCCAGTGTCTGGCCATCGCCCGTCAGCGGAATCCCGCCGAGCTCGACGAAGTCGCCGTCCGAGTGCCGGTATGCAGCGCGAAGACCCCAGTTGCGCGACAGCGACCGGTCGAGCGACGCGACGCCGACGATGATCCGGCTCTCGAAGGGCGCACCCGCCGTGAACGTCCGCCGCTCGAGCTCGAGCGATCCCTCGAGCTTCGTGATGCGCGACCACTGGTGAGTGAGCGCCCCGGTGGTCGTCGAGGCCCAGGACGGTTGCTGCACGAGGACGTTCGACGGATTCGAGGACTCGACCGGCAACGGGCCGTCCGACGGCGAGGACTGGACCGATCTCATTTCGTACCGCGGGTCGTACCGGTGGCTGTGCGCCACCGTCAAAGCGGCGCGACGCCCGAGCCCTGTCTGAAACTGACCGCGCACTTCGCCACCGACGAAGTACTCGGAAGGCCGGATCTCCGGGCTCGGAAGGGTGTTGACGAATCCGCGCACGTTGAACTCGAACGACCGGCGCAGGCCCTGCCGGAGATATCCGACGCCCACCTCCGTGGAGCCGAGATAGCCGCTCGGCTCGAGAAGAAGATCGGAAGGATCGACGTCGGCGGAGAGATTGTCTTCGTAGCCTCCAAACAGGCTGACGCGAAGCATCGACTCGTGGCGATTCAGTTCAGGGTCGCGCTGTTCCCCTCCACCGAAGAGTCCGCGGACAGGACGCTGCTCGCGTTCCGCCTGCGCACTCACGGTGGACGGAGCGGCGACGAGCGCGACGAGAACGAGAGTGGCTGCCGCTCGCGTCACCGGCTGGTCATGGAACGGGCTGGTCATGGAACGACGATGGTGTCGCCAGGCATCAGCTGGACGTTCTGGGAAAGCTGGCGGCCCCGAGCCACGTCGTTGTAGTTGAAGCGGTAGCTTTTCTGGACGCCCTGCTCGAAGCGCATGACCGTGATGTTCTCGGCGTCCGCCCACTCCTTGAGGCCGCCAGCGATGGCGATCGCCTGCATGATCGTCCGGGGTCCCGTCAGGGGATACGCTCCCGGCGAGACGACCTCGCCGGTGATGAAGACCTGCCGGCTCTTTATCTCGCGGACGACGACGGTGACGCTGGCGTCGGTGAGATAGCGATCGACCGCGGCCTGCACCTGGGCGCGCAGTGCGTCCGGCTTGAGGCCGGCGGCCGCGATGTCGCCGAGCAGCGGCAGCGTGATCATCCCGTCAGGTCGAACCGTCACGTCTCCGCTCATTTCCTCTTCGCGCCAGAACAGCACTCCGAGGACATCCTCCGGACCGATCACGTAGTCGGCCGGAGGGGTCACGGACGACTGGACGCCTGCTTCGACGACCCCGGCGTCTGCGGGGGCCGGCGGCGCCTGCGCCCGCGCGGGGGAATCGAATGCCATCGCGGCCGTGAACAGGACGATGAGTCGAAGAAGGTGAACACTGGTCATGGCACGCTGCTCCGGGTAGAGAGAGGCCGGCGATTCCAGAGGCCGAACAGGGAGCCGCGGCGTCGTGCGGGCGGCGCGCTGGCCGATCTTTCGGGAGCGCCTGCCGCCGTCTCGGCGCGTGCGTCCGGCGACGCGCTCTCGGCGGGCGACGCGCTCCACGTTGCTCCATGCTGTCGCGACACCGGAAGCGCGAGATCGAAGTCCGCACACACTTCCGCAACGATCGACACCGGCACCGGACGAAGCTGCGCCGCGAAGCCGCCGATCAGGGCGTTGTCACAGATCACGTTGACGGTGCGCGGCACGCCGTTCGAGGCGGCGTGAATGGCAAGGACCGCCTCCCGACTGAACGTCGTTCCAGGGTCTCCTCCCGCAATACGCAGGCGGCCGGCGATGTACGCGGCGGTCTCGCTTCGGTCGAACGGCTTCAGCTCGCAGCGGAGCGCGATGCGCTGCTTGAGCTGCCTGAGGCCCGGTTCGTTCAGGCGGTCGGCGAGCTCGGGCTGTCCCGCGAGCACTACGTTCAGAAGCTTGGACGAGGTCGTTTCGATATTGCTGAGAAGGCGGACCTCTTCGAGCAGCTCGTACGGCAGACTCTGCGCCTCGTCGAGCACGATTGCGGTGATTCCGCCAGCCTCGTGCCGCTCCGTGAGAAAGGCTCGAAGCTCGTTGAGAAACCTCGTCTTCGAGCTGGCGGCGCTGGGACTCAATCCGAATCCCTCGGTCAGGACTTCGAAGAACTCATCGCGCCTGAGGGTCGGGTTGCTCACGAGCGCGCACGCGATGCCCTGTTCGTCGAGGTCGGACAGCGCCGCGCGCACCAGCGTCGTCTTGCCCGTGCCCGCTTCGCCGAGAAGGAGCGTAAGACCCTTCGGCACTGTCAGGCCGTAGCGCAGGTTGCTGAATGCCTCGCGCTGCCGTGCGGGGAGGAACAGGAACCGCGGATCCGGGAGCAGGTCGAAGGGCCGCTGGCGCAGGCCGTAGAAGCCTTCATACATGAGCTCTAGTCCCTGTCGCCGAGCGAGCCGGCGGCTCGCACCTGCCGGTACTGTTTGAAAGGAAGCTGACAGTCGTGCTTCCTGAGGAAGTTGAGAAACCGCTTGTAGTCGTGCGGCTCCATATTGAAGAGGCGCAGTACGATCTTGTAGTTGCCGCGCGCTTCTTCGAGGCCCCTGTGCACGAGCTCGCGGACCTGCGAACGCGTAATTTCGCGATTCATGTAAAGCGGGTACACGGTCGTCCAGAACGACTCGCGTTCCTCGCTGAGCTTGGTCAACAGGTCGTCGACCATCGTCTTCCGGCGGTCCCGCTTCCGCCGCTTCTGGCCCGTCGGTACTACTGATGTCCTGACCTCGGGGGGCAGATCGCTCGCCTGGATGCACGGATGGCGGCCGGTGACGACGAGCCTTTCGATCACGTTCTCGAGTTGACGGACGTTGCCGGGCCAGGAGTAATTGCAGAGCACTGCCACGGCCTCGCTCGCAATGCGCTTCACGATCGACTGCGGACCGTGCCCGTTCGTCACCGGACCGGGCTCGTCCTCCTCTCCGTCGCCATGGTCGGCGCCGGCAAAGTTCTTCATGAACTGATCGATCAGAAGAGGAATGTCTTCCCGCCGTTCGCGGAGGGGCGGGACGTTCAGGTGAATGACGTTGATTCGGTAGAAGAGGTCTTCGCGGAACTGCCCCTGGGCGATCAGGTCGCGGAGGTTGCGGTTCGTGGCGGCGACGACACGGACGTTTGGAGCGGTCGCGATGCGCTCGGCGCCGACCTTCTGAATCTCGCCCGTTTCCAGGAACCGCAGCAGCAGCCCCTGCATGCGGAGCGTCATCTCGCCGATCTCGTCGAGGAAAATGGTCCCGTTGCTCGCCATCTCCAGCTTGCCCGGCTTGTCCCGATACGCGCCCGTGAAGCTGCCCTTCACGTGACCGAAGA
>JBFWPD010000066.1:0-13081 GCA_050250175.1 Vicinamibacterales bacterium | reverse complement strand
CTGGGTAATTGCCTCGTTCGTCATTACGATCAGTGTCCCGAACGTCCAAACGCTGAACAGCGAGCGCGGTGAGAGGCGACGGCGAGCCGCGTTGGAGCATCGGCGAAAGATCGAGACGTTCCATAGTGTGTCGCTGCGGTATGTGGTTCACCACGCAAACGCCGACTGGGAGACGACCGGGCTCCAGGTATTCCAAGTCAGGAAACGTTGGTGGGGCTGGTGGTGCTGGTTTGGTTTTCTCGGCACCCCCTATCAGGCAAGAGTCGCAAAGCTCCGATTGAGTGCTACCTCGTCGTCAGGAATACGTTGGACCGAGGGGAAAGGGATTATCGGAAAGTGCTGGCGGACGCGTTCCTTTGAGTGCGTGAATCTTGAAACTCATTTCGGCTCGACTTTGACCGAAGGAAAATTCGCTGCTTTGTCGGATGCGAACAAGTTGGGGCTCACGTTTGAGGACTACGAGCACTTGAAAAACCGCTACGGATTCGTCGCTGCCGCCCCTATTCTCGACGACTCTGACCGCTACCTAGGGTGCGTCTCTATGGACATGCCACCAGTAGGATGGTCCGGTAAACAATTGAAAGTAGACGAGGTTAGGGATTCACTCATTAGCGCAGCCCACCTGATCCGAGAGGTTCTATGAGTGGTACACTATTCGCTAAGAGAGCTGGCATGCCAGCAACAGCACGCCCCCCGGCTGAGGACACCGTGAGCAGGATCAAGAGGCTCGCAGTTCTGAAGGAATATCTGAACAGCCTCAGGCAAATGGACGCCCCGAAAGAACTGATCGCCATCGTCGAGCGAGCGGTTGCCGACCTTCAAGCGCATCCGTAATCCATAGCGCTGCTTTACGCAGCGCGTGTCTCTGTTTCCACATCCAGTAGCGCAACGATTTCCTGCACGCTCCAAACGTGCGTGGCAATGCCTGCCGCCATCGCTGGAGTCACGCGAAGCGTGCGATGAATCCTGGCAAAGTTGTAGTGCAGAAAGTAGAGAGCGTTCGCAGCGACGTGGTTCTCCAGTTTCTTCGAAAAAGCGTTCGTCAAGCGCGTGTAGCGGCGCATGCCCATTCGCATCGAGAGATGCTGACGCTCGGCGTACGACGTCGAGATGTGGCGCGCATCTGGGGTGCCTGTTATTACCTCCCGAGTCGCACCAGTGAACCGCGCGGGGCTGTAGCGGCTCGTGCCGCTCGATGAGCCCTGCCCATAGTGCTTCTGAAGCATTGCGTAGTCCACGCCGATTCCGAACGCACGCTCCACCGCGTGCGGATACCAATACAGACCGTCGGTCGTGAGTTGCACGCGGCCTTCAATGCGTGAAGCAACGTCGCTCATGAGAGCGAAGGCCATGCGCGGCGAACGCGGACCGACGAGATACGAAATGATCATTTTGCTGTCCGCGTCGATCGCGCTCCACGTCCAGCAGTCGCCCCACGACTGGCCCTGCTTCTTCTCTGCCGAAACGTTCCGTTCCTTCGCGCCAATGAAGGACCAAATCTCATCGACTTGAATGCGCTGCGACTTGAGCGAACGGACCTGCGCGTCGTGATACGCGGCGCACGCTTCACCGAGGTCCGCGAGAAGTTTGAGAATCGTGGGCTTGCTCACGTCCGTCATGCGAGCAGTCGCACGAATCGAATTCCCCTCAACCAAGGCCGCGACAACTGCGGTTCGCTTCGCCATCGTCAGCTTATTCATGAGTCCAAGTATGCTTGCTCCAGCAAGCATAGTCAAGCACTTCCTCAAGAAAAGAGAATGACCCTAACCCACGTACGAGCAAGGACTTAGATCGAGCAACGCCTTGCCGGTCAGTAGGTTAGGGCCACTTGGCCCTTGATTTATGTGGGGGAGCGTGGGAGACTGTCTCGGCACGTTCGCCTAACGGTCGAACCCATCCTGTTACCCTCCTTTCTCCCTCAAGAGAAATGGCGGTGCGCCAGGTGGATTACACCGGGGCGCATCGTGTCCTAGCGGTCAGTTAGGCTCTCGGGGGTCCAAGCCAAGAGCGCCTGCTGGCCGCTTCGTTTTTTACCCTACCAGTCGAATCTCCCCATCCACGTCGTACTTGAGCAGCGTAAACGTGTTGGCGGCCGTGCGCTTAAACGTGTCGCCTGCCTTTACGTACCTCGACAGATTGCTAACGAGAGTGGCCTTGCTCACCGGGAGGCCAGTCATGTGTTGAATGTTCCGGATGATGTCGTCGACGTGCATCGGGCCACCGGACATCTCCAGGACGCGCTTCGCCCAACCGACACTGGAGGTCTCCCGAATCGGCCGATTGCGAGCCAGTCTCGCCTCGAAGTCCTCAACGTCTGCGTCGGCCGTAGAAGGATCTGCGCGAAGCAAACCGCGAAGCTCGTCGATTTCACCACGGAGCGCGGCAAGCTCGATGCGCTCTGCGGCCATCTGCTTCTCAATTTCCTCTATTCTGGCGAGAGTACGGCGAAAGGATCGGATGAGTTCGCCCATCGACCCGGATATTCTAGCGCGAGTCAGTGGTAATTCAAGTGGTAAAAGTGCGTGGGATCGACAGCTGAGTGATTTAGTGCGTACGGCCTATCCGCGCTTCTTCCATCTGGCGGCGGCCGCCTTCTTGGCAATCTCGGCGCGCCGTCTAGCTGACAGGTTGGCTGCCCTTACTTGACCGCCCTTTGACGCCCCAGCCCGGCTCATAGTCGATGCGGCCTCCCGCAATTGCGCCGGATCTGGAGGTGGTTGAGACTCTGGATCGTGCTTCTCAATGAGGCGCTGGAGCGTATCGAACGCGGATTGCACTTCGTCGCGTGTCTTGGGCTTGCTTGCTCGGCTAGGCATACGCCGAGTATGGCATGAACCGCGCCAAATGCTAAGGAAAACGCCCCGATTCTTAAATCGAAACTTGACCACTACCAGGCATGAGTCGTGTCACGCGCACTACAATGGTGAGCCTGCTTATGACGGATTCTGGCCTGCCTGGCGAGTTTCCCTTCACCCGGGGCATCCAGCCGACCATGTACCGGGGCCGTCTCTGGACGATGCGGCAGTACGCCGGTTTCGGCACGCCCGCCCAGTCCAACGCCCGCTACCGGTACCTGCTCGAACAGGGTGTCAACGGCCTGAGCGTCGCCTTCGACCTGCCCACACAGATGGGCTACGACTCCGACCACCCGTTGGCGGCCGGCGAGGTCGGACGGGTGGGGGTCGCGATCGACTCGATTGAGGACATGGGGGTCCTCTTCGACGGGATTCCCCTCGACAAGGTCTCGACGTCGATGACCATCAATGCGACGGCTGCCATCCTGCTCGCCCTGTACGTGGCGGTCGCCCGGCGGCAGCAGGTGCCGCTCTCGGCGCTGTCGGGCACGGTTCAGAACGACATCCTGAAGGAGTACATCGCTCGCGGGACCTACATCTACCCGCCTCGCGCCTCGCTCAGAATCGTGACGGACCTCTTTGCTTACTGCGAGCGGGAGGTGCCGCAATGGAACACGATCTCCATCAGCGGCTACCACATCCGCGAGGCCGGATCGACAGCCGTGCAGGAGGTGGCATTCACCTTCGCGGATGCGATTGCGTACGTGCAGGCGGCGGTGGACGCCAGGCTCGACGTGAACCGGTTCGGCCAGCGTTTGTCCTTCTTCTTCAACGCGCACAACGACTTCATCGAGGAGATCGCGAAGTTCCGGGCGGCACGCAGGCTGTGGGCCCGGCTGATGCGCGACCGCTTCGGCGCGACGAATCCTCGAGCGCAGCAGCTGCGCTTTCATGCGCAGACCGCCGGCAGCACCTTGACCGCGCAACAACCCGACAACAACATCGTGCGGGTTGCGGTGCAGGCGATGGCGGCGGTCCTCGGCGGCGCGCAGTCCCTTCACTGCAACGGCCGCGACGAAGCGCTCTCGCTTCCTACGGAGGAGTCGGCGCGAATCGCGCTTCGCACTCAGCAGGTCATCGCGCACGAGACCGGCGTCGCCAACACCGTGGACCCTGTCGGCGGGTCCTATGTCATCGAGGAGATGACGGATCGTATCGAGCGGGAGGCCGAACAACTGCTTCGGGAAATAGATGCGATCGGAGGCACGCTGACCGCCATCGAGCGTGGCTTCATCCAGCGGCAGATCCAGGAGTCCGCATATCGTGCCCAGCGGGCGATCGATGCGGGCGAATCGATCGTCGTTGGCGTCAATCGCTTCCAGAACGATGACGGGCGGACGGCGCCGGACATCTTCAGCCTCGACCCCGAGGTCGAGGCTCGTCAGGTCGAGCGAGTCCGACGACTGCGTGCGTCCCGCAGCCGGGACGTCTGGCAACGGGCCGTGGCCGCCGTCTCATCAGCCGCGCGGGACGGCAGCAACCTGCTGCCCCCGATCGTCGCGGCCGTCGAAGCGCGCGCGACCGTGGGAGAGATTGCCGACGCGATGCGCGACGTGTTCGGCGAATACAAGGACACCGCGACGATCTAGGCCTGCACGGTTCCTGGCTGCCGTAGACTAGCTCCCATGCCGGGGTCCCGCTTCGGCCGGCTCTCCTTTCTCCTTGCCCTGACCCTCACCGGGGTCACCTTCGGCGCCTCGTACGCCGGCGCGCAGCGCGGCGGCTACTCCTACGACCGCCAGCCCGCTCCCGAGAGCTTTGACGGGTCCTTCAACTTCTGCCGCGTCATGTTCCGCCGCGGAAGCAATGAAGGAGGCGGCTGGGGCGTGGACTACCCGCGCGCCGACGAGAACCTGTCGATCCGCCTGTTGGAACTGACCAGGACGCCCATCAGCCTCGAGCCGTCGGGATTGCCGAACCACCTGCTCATGACGCTGACCGATCCGGCGCTCTTCCGGTGTCCGTTCGTGATGATGACCGAGGTCGGCGCCGCGTACCTCACCGAGGAGGAAGCCGCGGCGCTCAGAGACTACGTCCTCAAGGGCGGCTTCCTCTGGGTCGACGACTTCTGGGGAGAGCGTGCGTGGTTCCTCTGGGAGGGCGAACTGCGAAAGGCGCTCCCCTCCGCGACATATCCCGTGCAGGACCTGCCGATGGACCATGCGCTCTTCCGCACGATCATGCAGGTGAGCGCGGTGCCGCAGATCCCGTCGATCAACTACTGGCGCGGCAGCGGAGGCGATACGTCCGAGCGTTACGACAGCCGGGTCCCGCACGCGCGAGCGATCGTGGACGACCGCGGCCGAATCATGGTGCTCATGACGCACAACACCGACATCGGCGATTCGTGGGAACAGGAAGCGCAGGACCCCGAATACTTCGAGCGCTTCTCGGTCTACGGATACGCGCTCGGGATCAACGCGGTCGTGTACGCGCTCACGAACTGACGCGAACCAAGAAATCTGGTGATTGGGCAGTCTGGGAATCTGGTAATTGAACCTTTCACTGCATCAGGACAGGTCAACCAACGTGGTGGCTTTCGCAATCGCCTGACGGACCAGCGTGATGTAGTAGTGAGGTTCAATTACCAAACTTCCAGACTACCCAATCACCAGATTCCTGACGTCGTTCTCCACGCTGCCGTCGCGGATCTGAATCGTGCGGCGAGCGTATGCCGCGACGTCGGGCTCGTGCGTGACGATGACGATCGTGTTGCCCGCCTGGTGGAGTCGATCGAACAAGGCCATGATCTCCTGGCCGGTCTTTGAGTCGAGATTGCCGGTCGGCTCATCAGCCAGCAGGATCGACGGATCGTTGACGAGCGCCCTGGCAATCGCCACGCGCTGGCGCTGCCCTCCTGAGAGCTCGTTCGGCTTGTGCGCCATGCGTGTCCCGAGCTCCACCTTTTCGAGCGCGAGGCGGGCGCGCGCCTCGCGATCCCGGGACGGGATACCCGCATAGACCAGCGGCAGCTCGACATTCCGCAGTGCGGTTGCGCGAGGCAGGAGATTGAATGTCTGGAAGACGAAGCCAATCTCCTTGTTGCGAATCTGCGCCAGCTCGTTGTCGTTCATCTGGCTCACCTGCTTGCCGTTCAGCAGGTACGAACCCCGGCTCGGCGTGTCGAGGCAGCCGATGAGATTCATCAACGTGGATTTCCCGGAGCCCGACGGCCCCATGATCGCCACGTACTCCCCGCGTTCGATTTCGACCGACACCCCACGAAGCGCGTGAATCTGCTCCGACCCCATGGTGTAGGTCTTCCAGAGATCGACGGTTTCAATCAGGGCCATCTGACAGCTAGAGATTACGACACCACGACGACGGAGGTTCCTTCGCGCACGCCCGCGCCCGGACGTCTCTACTTCGCGCGAACGGGCGCCGCGATCCACCACGTGATGTGGTTGCGGTCCACGACTCCGGCGCTTCGATGGCCGTACGGCTTGTCCTCCGGCGGCATCTGCGAGGCGGCGCCCGCGTCGATCGCCTTCGCATACGTGGCGTCCACATCGGGCACCCAGAGGTAGAGCGCTCCCGTCAGCGCCTTCCACTCCCCTCCCGCCTGCCCGATCATGATCAGCGAATCCCCGACCCGCAGCTCGGCGTGCTTCACGGAGCCATCGTCGCCGCGATCGCACAACGTGACGTTCGCATCAAACGCCGTGGTCAGGAAGTCGAGCTCGGCGTCGGCGTCGGGCACCAAGAGGTATGGAGTGACGGTGCGATACGAGTTGTCTGGGACAGTCATGACGCGAGTCTCTCAGAAGGCCGGTCCACGGCTTGTAAAAATTCGAGGCTCCGGCGCCGGACCCATCGTCGCGTCCGTCTTCGGAGAGGTTGACGTTCAGCTGGCTCCAAAGCAGCCTGACGCAGTCTATCGCGTCAGTTGAAGGCGCAGCCTGTATGGAACTCGACCGTCGCCGCAACCCGTCAGATTCGACCGGCCGACTCCCGCAACCACACACGTTCATCTTCTCGAGAACATCTACGGTTTCGCTTGGCACGCCGTCTGCACCTCTCCCGAGTGCTGCGGATGACCTCTGCGGCAGAAGGAGGCTCTCCATGGCCGAGAACTTTGACAAGACCTTCGACAAGGCGCGACGCGACCCGGAGTCGGCCCCGATCAAACCGGTGGACGATCCGCGATATATCGATCCGAACAAGCGAGCGGGCACCGCCTGGCCCGACCCCGAAACGGAACGCGCACAGCCGGGCGACGTCCTCGGCATCGAGCGAGGTGGAGAAAGCACGAACCTCGGCGACACCGCGGAGGACGAAGACAAGCGTCGCCACGACGCGGAGAAAGCCGCACGCAAGGGGTAATACCCACACGGGAGCGCCGCTCGATCTGAGGGTGACCGGCGCTCCCGCTTCCAACCAGACGCGGGTCAGGTCGCCGCCTGATGCCGCCGATGTTCATCGGCGGAAACGCCAGCCCAATCGCGTACCCCCTTGTGGCTCGGCACCATTCTGGCGTTGCAATCTCAAACTGCAGGCCGGGTATCGAGCGCTGCTGCGCCTCGACGAGCTGTCCGAAGCGGCCGTCATCGCGGCTCGCGCACCGGACCGCGGTTTCCGGAGACGCTCGGAGACGACCGGCCTCTCTACGGGTTCCGCGCAAAGGGACTCGGCGACAACGAAGCACCTCACCGGCGCGTTGCCGGCATGGCGGCCGACTACGTACCCATGATGCGGGGTGTGCAGCCTGAACGACGAGGCCGCCGGTTTCTGCCCCGATGCGCCGAGGCTGCGGGCCTGGTCCAGATGCCCGGAGGCTGAAGCCGTGATATGAGTAGAACTGCCTGGCCTGCCACCAGGAAGCAGGACGCATGACCCGGATCCACGCAGGCGCGACCATGGCCGCGGTCGCGCTCGCCGCGTCGACGGCCGCCGGCTGGCAACAGGAACCCACCTTCAAAGGCGGAAGCGACGCGGTCCGCGTCTTCGTGACCGTCACCGACGACGACGGCCGGCTCGTGACGAATCTGACGCGCGACAGTTTCAGCATCCGCGACGAGGGACGTCCACAGCCGATCACCATCTTCGACAACACACCGCAACCGATCCGTCTGGTCGTGATGCTGGATGTGTCCGGAAGCATGGCGGGCAATCTGCCGCTCCTGCGTGGCGCGGCCGACCAGTTGTTCTCCCGGTTATTCGACGACGATGGCGCGCGCGTCGGAACGTTCGGCGACGACGTGGTCATCAGCTCGACATTCACGCGGGACGCCGGCGAACTTCGACAGGCGCTCCCGGCAAGCATCGACCAGAACGCGCCGACGCCGCTCTGGCGTGCACTCGACGAGGCCATGAATACGTTCGACGACGAAAGCGACGAGCGGCGTCCCGTTCTGCTCGTGCTGAGCGACGGGAAGGACAGCGGCCCGATTGCGTTCCGTCAGAGGTACGTCAGCCAGGTGGAGGTCATCGATCGCGCACGAACCGACGGCGTCATGGTGTACGCGATCGGCATGCGGAGCCGTGGAGGACGGCCCGTTCAACCCGGTTTCGGACGCGGCGGCCTGCAGGAGATGTTGACGGCCGATCTGCCGGATCCCGGCCTCGCACGAGTCGCGGAAGAGACCGGCGGAGGCTACACGGAGATTGACGCGAGGGACAATCTGGGCGCAGCCTTCGCGCGGGTCGCCGACGAGCTGCACAGCCAGTACTTGCTCGGGTTCGAACCACCCAGGCGCGACGGCGACGTGCACGAGATCGACGTTCGGCTGACCGATCGAGACCTCGAACCCAGAGCGCGCAAGAGTTACGTGGCGCCGGAGGACTGATGTGACCGTATCGCGGGACGCGGCGTGGGCCCTGCTGACGGAATGGACGGCAGGCGAGAGTCTCAGAAAGCACGCCCTGGCCGTTGAAGCCTCTGTGCGCGGCTACGCGCGGCAGTTCGGCGAGGACGAAGACGCGTGGGGTGTCGTGGCGCTGCTTCACGACATGGACTACGAGCGCCACCCGACGCCTGCCGAGCACCCGTTCAAGGGGTGCGAGGAGATGAGACGCCGTGGATACCCGGAGTGGATGGTCCGCGCGATCCTGTCTCACGCGGAGTATTCAGGCGTCCCCCGCGAGAGCCGAATGGAGCACGTGTTGTTCGCGTGCGACGAAATGTCGGGCTTCGTCAGCGCTGCCACGCTCGTGAGGCCTTCGAAGAGCCTTTTCGACCTCGAGCCGCCGTCCGTCATCAAGAAGATGAAGGACAAGGGCTTCGCCCGCGGTGTATCGAGGGACGACTTGCGAAAGGGCGCGGAGGAGCTCGGAATGCCTCTCGAAGAACACGTCGCCAACGTGATCCGCTTCATGCGGGATCAGGCCGACGTGCTCGGCCTCCGCGGCGCGGCTTCCGCCGGCTAGCCTGCAGCCTGGAGCCCGCAGGCTGGAGCCTGTCCTCAGCTTTCCCTTTCCTCGTAGTACTCCTTCAACCGCGCGACAACCGCAGGATCGGCAAGCGTCGTCGTATCGCCGATGGCCTTTCCTTCGGCGATGTCGCGGAGAAGCCGGCGCATGATCTTTCCGGACCGTGTCTTCGGGAGGTCCGCGGTAAACAGGATGTCGTCAGGCCTGGCAATCGCGCCGATCTTCCGCGCCACATGCTCACGCAGCTCGTTGACGGCGTCCGCCGAGGGCTTCTGTCCCTCTTTGAGCGTGACGAACGCGGCAATCGCCTGCCCCTTTATCTCGTGCGGCCGAGCAACGACGGCCGCTTCGGCCACGCTCGGATGATCGACGAGCGCGCTCTCCACTTCCATGGTGCCGATGCGATGGCCGGCGACATTCATCACGTCGTCCACCCGCCCGAGCAGCCAGAAGTCGCCGTCCTTGTCTCGCTTCGCCCCGTCACCCGTCACGTACACGGCGGGTCCCCACTTGTTCCAGTACTGGCGCACGTAGCGATCGGGATCGCCATAGATGCCGCGAAGCATCGACGGCCATGGCCGTGTGATCGCGAGCAGACCGCCGCCTTCTTCGACGCGATCGCCTTTTTCGGTCCGGATCTCAGCGGCGACTCCCGGGAAGGGTCGTGTCGCCGAGCCCGGCTTTGTGCCGGTAATTCCGGGAAGCGGCGTGATCATGATGGCGCCGGTCTCGGTCTGCCACCAGGTGTCGACGACCGGACAGCGCTCCCCGCCAATGAACTTGTGATACCAGATCCACGCCTCGGGGTTGATCGGTTCGCCGACGGATCCGATCAGCCGCAGGGACGACAGATCGTGAGCGGCGGGCCATTCGGTCCCCCAGCGCATGAAGGCACGGATCGCGGTCGGCGCCGTGTAGAAGATCGTGACGCCGTGCTTCTCGATGAGAGACCAGAACCGATCCTTCCTGGGCCAGTCCGGCGCCCCCTCGTACATCAGCACCGTTGCGCCATTGGCGAGCGGGCCGTAGACGACGTAGCTGTGACCGGTCACCCAGCCGATGTCGGCCGTGCACCAGTACACGTCCTCGTCGCGCATGTCGAACACGAGCTTCGTCGTCGCGTAGGTCCCGACGAGATAGCCACCGGTCGTGTGCACGATGCCCTTGGGTTTTCCCGTCGTGCCGGACGTGTAGAGGATGTAGAGCATGTCCTCCGCGTCCATCGGCTCGGGCGCGCACACGGCGGACGCGTGGGCCATCAGCTCGTGATACCAGTGGTCGCGGCCCTCGCGCATGTCGACAGGCGCGGCATGTGACGCGACTCCACGCTCCAGGACGACGACCTGTTCGATCGACGGCGTGCCCTGCAGCGCCTCGTCCGCGATCTGCTTGAGCGGGACGATCTGGCCGCGCCTGTACCCGCCGTCTGCCGTGACGAGCAGCTTCGCCTGGGCGTCGTTGATGCGATCGCGCAATGACTCGGCGCTGAATCCGCCGAAGACCACGCTGTGCACCGCTCCGATGCGGGCGCACGCCAGCATCGCGACCGCGGCCTCAGGGACGAGCGGCATGTAGATGGCCACGCGGTCGCCCTTCGCGACGCCCAGCCGCTTCAGGACGTTCGCGAAGGCGCACACCTCGCGGTGCAGCTCAAAGTAGGTCAGCGTGCGGCGCTCACCGGGCTCTCCTTCCCAGATGATCGCGGCCTTGTTGCGGCGGGGTCCCTGCAGATGACGGTCGAGGCAATTCGCGCTGATGTTCAGCCGGCCGCCGAGGAACCAGCGCGCATGGGGCGGATTCCAGTCGAGCACCTGCGTCCACGGCGTGATCCATTCGAGCTCGCCCGCACAGCGTGCCCAGAAGCCTTCAGGATCCTTCTCCGCGTCCGCATAGATCGCCGCGTCGCCTGCGTGCGCACGCTCCCGGAACTCCGGGGACGGCTGGAAGACCCGATCCTCGTGGAGGAGATCGTCGTACTCGATGGCCGGCCTCTTGTCTGACATGGCGGGATTCTAACTGACCGGACGGGAGACGCGGCAGGGACTACATCGGGCCGGAGACGTCGCTGGCGACCGGGGTCTGCGGCTTGCGGAAGATCGCCGCGCCAAGGAGACCGCCGAGGGTCGCGAAGATGATTCCCGAGATCAGCATGAAGAAGAAGCTGATCGCGATCCCGAGCGACCCGCCAATCGCGTCGGCAAAGTAGTCACGAAACTCAGGAGGCAGCGTCCCGCTATTGATCAGCTGCTCGGCAAACTCGCGCTGGAATGGAGCGATCGCCATCGTGATCGGGATGGACAGCACGAGGTAGACGCCGGAGCCGACGAGTCCTGCCAGCAGACCGACAAGCGCCCCGTCGGTGAGCGCGATCGGCTCGGCTCTGTCCTGTTGGAGGAGGTACGAGGCGACGAGGCCTCCGGTGACGACCCAGAGGCAGCAGCAGATGTTTGCCGCCGCGAAGAGCGGCAGCGCCGAGAGCACCCCGATGACCAGGCCGCCGATGACTGCGGGCCGGGTCAGCATCTCGAAGGGCGGGAGGGGCGGGAGGACCGGGAAAGGCTGGACGGGCTGGACGGGCTGGACGGGCTGGACGGGCTGGCAGGACGGAATGACCGCAAGGATCTGGAGATTCCGGAACAGCAGGTGTGGCTTTCGGTCCCCTCCCTCCTGCCCTTCCCGGCCATCCTGCCTATCCTGCCCTTCTCGTCAGTCGTAGTACTCGAGACCGAGGTGCGTGATGAGCTCCTCGCCTTTGAGATAGCGCAGCGTGTTCTTCAGCTTCATCAGCTGAATGAAGAGGTCGTGTTCGGGATAGAGACCCGGGGCGTGCACGGGGCTCTTGAAATAGAACGACAACCATTCCTGGATGCCATGCATGCCGGCGCGCCGTGCCAGATCGAGGAACAGCGCCACGTCCAGCACGATGGGGGCCGCGAGGATGCTGTCGCGGCACAGGAAGTTGATCTTGAGCTGCATCGGGTAGCCGAGCCAGCCCACGAGATCGATGTTGTCCCAGCCTTCCTTGTTGTCGCCGCGCGGCGGGTAGTAGTTGATCCGGACGACGTGGCACAGCTCTTCGTAGAGCTCCGGATAGAGCTGGGGCTGGAGGATGTAGTCGAGCACCGACTTCTTGCTCTCCTCCTTCGTCTTGAACGACTCCGGATCGTCGAGCACTTCGCCGTCGCGATTGCCGAGGATGTTCGTCGAGTACCAGCCGTTGACGCCGAGAAGACGTGCCTTGAGACCGGGCGCGATGATCGTCTTGATCAGCGTCTGGCCCGTCTTGAGATCCTTGCCGGCGAGCGGCGCCCTGGTGGTTGCCGCGAGGGACACGAGCGCCGGAATGTCCGCCGACAGATTCGGCGCGGCGTTCGCGTAGGGAATGCCCTCACGAATCGCGGCGTACGCGTAGACCATGCTCGACGGAATCGACGGGTCGTTGGTCTCGAGCGCCTTCTCGAAGCTCTCGACTGTCTGGTGCGCCGCCGACTCGGTCAGGAAGATCTCGGTGCTTCCGCACCAGACCATGACCAGACGATCGAGCTTGTTGTCGGCCTTGAACGCGCGGATGTCCGAGATCACCTGCTCGGCAAGGTCCTTCTTGTTCTTCCCCTTCTTGACGTTGGGACCGTCGAGACGCTTCACGTAGCGCTGATCGAAGACCGCCGGCCACGGACGGATCTGTTCGAGCTCTGGCCGCACCTGCTCGAGCAGCGAGGGCTCGATGACGCCGGCCGTGCGCGCCGCCGCATAGCAGTCGTCTTCGAAGATGTCCCACCCGCCGAACACGATGTCGTCGAGTCCGCTGAGCGGCACGACCTCGCTGATCTTCGGAGAGCGGCCCTCGGTGCGCCTGC
>JBFWPD010000065.1:0-13118 GCA_050250175.1 Vicinamibacterales bacterium | reverse complement strand
GGCGATGGCCAGAAGGAGTGCGACCCAGCGCAGCCAGGAGTGAATGGTGAGGACCGTCGTGTACAAGAGCGCGCTTTATACGCGGCCCGGACCTCGACCGTATCCAGTGGCCGGACGCCTGGCCGTCTGCGCTCAGCCGGTGACGCCGAGCAGCTCGTCGATCTTCCGCAGCGTGATGGGACCGGCGATGCCGTCCACCTGGAGACCATGGCGGCGCTGAAATTCCCTGCAGGCTTCCTTGGTTGCTTCTCCGTACATCCCGTCCACGACCAGCGCCAGTGACAGGAGCTGATTGAGCGCCTCCTGAAGACGCTTGATCTCGGCGATCTTCGCATCCGCCCTGGCCGCGCCGACGACGTTGCCGATCTCCTGTTTCATGGCGCGGGCCATCGCCGGATACCCGTTCGACTCCTTGAACGTCTCCCAGCGCGGCTCGCGGAACTCGTAGTGCCAGCACTCGGGGCCGGTCAGCGTGTCCACGATGTGCACCCAGCCATGACGATTGAGGATCTCACGCACGCGCTTGTGTCCGATGACGGTGTCGAAGGCGTCGATGTCGATCGCACGCGCCGCTTCGTGGACGCTCGAGCACGAAGGGGGACTGAACGCCGACTTTCGTCCGCTCTTCCAGTCCTCGTGTGCCTTCTGTTGCTGCACGGCCGATCGGAACATGTCGCTCAGATAGAGGTGGCCGCCTTCGCTTGCGACATCCTCGAAGACGCGCTGAAGCGCTTCAGCGGCGCTGCGCGTGAGGCGCGACATGCCCTTCGGCAGCGGGTTCCCCTTGCGTCCGTAGATGCCAGGGACACGAACGATCACGACCCCATGGAGCCTGGGATCCTCCTCGACGATCTCGACGTTCATCTCCATGCGATCCTCGCGCGGCCGATGCCGGCGCTCACCGGACGTTGAGCGTGATGGTAACGGTGGATGGATTGGCCAGTTCTTCCCGCTCGACCGATTCGACCTGTTCGCACGACAGCGTCCGTCCGTCGGCGGACCAGGTCAGGTTGAAGCACGCGCCCGGATAGGGTCCTCCCGGACCGGAATAGAGAAGCATGCGCGTCTGTCCGTCGCTGTCGACCAGGTGAACGACCGTGCCTTCCGAAAACGCGATCGTGCGTCCCTCGGGATGCCAGGCGAGTCCGTAGGGATTGACCACTTGCGCGATCTCGCGCGCAGGCGCTCCAACGGAACCGGCCATCAGCCGCGCGCTCGCGCTCTCGAGACCCTGCGCCGCAAACTGGAAGTACGCCTCGGACCGGCCGTCGGGCGACCGCAGTCGATCGCGTACCGCGCGAGGCGGTGATACGGATGAGCCGGGTCTGACCTGGATGCTTGAAACAGCGAACTGCTCCGCGCGCAGGGGTGACGCGGAACGATTCTCCGACTGTGCGCAGGCGGGACCGCCGGCGAGCACTGCGAGCGCCAGCCAGGCAAGAGCACGCGATGTGAACTGTCGCATTCGACCTCACTCGCCGTGCTCCTTACACGATTGATCGGAATCGGCGGCCTTGCCGGCCGCCGATCTCGTCATCCCACTGACGAATCGTGCGCGACCGTGGCGAGGGCGCCGAACTGCAATCGATAGGTGCCCGGCGTGACGCCCACTCGCGATCGGAAATGACGGTAGAAGCTCTTCTTGCTCCGATAGCCGACGAGCAGGACGACGGCTTCGATCTTACAGCCCTCGCGCACCAGCTCTTCGGCCCGCCGCATCCGCGCTCCAATCAAGGTCTGATGGACGGTTTGCCCGGTGCGCCTGCGAAATGCCGATGCGAGGGATGCGCGATGAAGACCGACGGCGGCGGCGAGCGTGTCGAGCGTGAGCGGCTGGTCGAAGCGTTCTTCGATGAGGCGACGCACGTACACGACTCGCGCCCATTCGCGATCCATGCTGGGCAGCGATCCTTCGTGTGTGCGGTTGTGATCGTCGAGTGGCATGAGAGTGTGTGCGAAGAGGTGCAACACGTGTGCCACGGAAGATGCGACAACATCGTCATGTCGTTCGTGCGTCGGCGTCGCGACGATCGCGTGATCACGTTTCGCGACGGTCGATTACGCTCCCGTGCACGATGCTGATCGCGAGTGAAGACCGAACGCGATCAGTGTGCACGAGACGACGAACGGAACCTGCTTTTGCGTTGCTGACGTATAGACCGTGACTTAGATTCCCGCTGCGTGTCGTTCGCATCGGATCGAACGAAGGCTCCGCGTGGAGTCGTCGTCGTTGGCGGGCATTGTCAGCGGATTGCGTCGGGCTGGCAAGGTCAACCGTTTCCTCTCGCTCACATCGAGCGACCAGTTGCCATCGCAATGTCCGCAGATGTCCGACGCACCCGATCGTCATGCGTTGGACGGGCGCGTCCGTGAGCACGGAAAAGGAGCGCCGCATGGGAGTCATGGTCGCGTATCCCGTCGAAGTGAAGCAGTACACCGTTTCGGTCACGAAGGATCACGTGTCCGTGAGACTGGTTGGCGTGGAGCAGAACGCGCCAGTGGCGCCTGGACCAGCCGTCATGCGCACTGTCGGTCACATGACGTTCGGCGATCCGAATCCGACGAGCGACAAGGACTTCATCACGCGAGGCGGCACGCTCAGAATGGCGCGGCCGATCGAGATGTTTGCCGGCACGGTCGACCTGCTGAGGCACGAACGGCCGATCTACCTGCTTGGCGATGGCACGCTCACGACGTCCTCGGAACCGTCGAGCGAAGACAGCGAGGATCGATGAAGAGACGGAAGACGCGGCCCCGGGAACGCTCCGTGGCGCGGAGGGCAACGACCATGACACCCACGAGAACGAAACCGCAGCGCGACGCTGTGGAGGATCAGTACGGACTCCGTTCGTCGAGCGACGTCAGGACGGGATTCGTCGCCGGCGTCACGTTCGACGCCAAGCCCGTCCGTTATTCAGCGGTCAATGGATTGGCCATGTTCGAGGGCGACATCGTCCTCGGCACCGTCGAGGAGATGGAACTGCTCGCCCCGGGCACGACGATGCCGGGCGGCGGCGGCGTTGCCGGCTTCGATCGCGATCGCGAAGGCATCGCGAGCGGCATCGGCATCTCGGGTCAGCGGTTCAGGTGGCCGCAGGGCATCGTCCCCTACGAGATCGATCCGGCGATGCCGAATCAGGATCGCGTGACGGGAGCGATCGCGCACTGGGAGGAGAAGACGCCCATCCGGTTCGTGCTCCGCACCTCGGAGAACGCGTCCCGGTACCCGAACTATCTCAAGTTCCATCAGGGAGATGGCTGCTGGTCGCACGTCGGGATGCGGAACACCGGCGAGCAGCTCCTCTCGCTCGGGCCCGGGTGCACGAAGGGCAGCGCGATTCACGAGATCGGTCATGCGGTGGGTCTGTGGCATGAACAGAGCCGCGAGGATCGCGACAGCTTCGTCTCGATTCACTGGGACAACATCGTCGACGAACATCGCCACAACTTCGACCAGCACATCAGCGACGGCGACGATCTCGGGTCGTACGACTTCAACTCGATCATGCATTACCACTCGACCGCGTTCTCCAAGAACGGGTCGCCGACGATCGTTCCGACAGCTGGCCAAACCATTGGCCAGAGAAGCGGATTGAGCGACGGCGACATCGCGGCTGTGCTGGCCATGTATCCGAGCCTCACGCCGTCGAGAACGTGGCATGCCGTACTGTTCCAGGAATCGGTCGCCGCGGGCGAGACGAAGCGGTGGTACTCGAAGCAGTGGCCGGCCCACTGGTACGTGTGGTGGCGGATTGTGCCGCTGTCGCCGGTGTCGGACAGCGAGCCGCAGGTCGGCCTGCGCGTGCTGGTCGAGCGGCAGGCCGACGCGTTGCTCAAGTACTGGCTCGAGGTCAGGAATCCGACCGCGAATCCGGTGCAGTTTGAAATGCGGTACGACGTGCTGGGCTGGGGGCGCTAGGCGCCGGGGAGACCGTGATGCGAATCACCATCGAGATCGACGGAAACGGCGCCGTGCGCGTTGCGCCCGGGACGGACGGCGCGGGCGACGCCAGCAGTGGCGGTGCGGTTGGAAACGGGGGCGTGGCCCGATCGGGCGCTCCTGCGGGCGACGACTGGCGCATGGCTGGACCGGCACGTGAGGTTCCTGGGCCGTCGCGCGAGCTCGTTGCACGGATTGAGGCGGCCATCGGTGCTGCGGGTCCTGGCGCGGATGCCGGACAGCCACGCCGCTAGCGAAGCGAAGACACACAAAGAAGGTCCGCCGATGCGGACAGAGAGTCAGGAGGGCGTATGCGCCTTGGGGTGCAGTTCACAGGGGAAGTGCCGGCCAACTCGACGAAGCGGTGGTTCACCTTTCGCTGGCCGCAGGAGTGGCGAGTGATCTGGATGGTCGTCCCCGTGGCGCCAATCCAGGATTCGGCGCCGCAGATCCACTGGACGGTCAACGTCGAGCGGCAAACGGCTGAGTTTCTGAAGTACTGGATCGAGATCACCAACACGTCTGGCGCCCCGGTGCAGATCGAGGCGCGGTACGCAGTGCTCGAGTAGCGGGCGAGGTGGCCGAGCGTGTGGTGGTGCGCGGGCACGTGCGCTTCGAGCCCGGGACCCCGGGCTTCGAAGGCGCAGACCTGCGGCTGCAGCTCGAGGACGTGTCCCGGGCCGACGCGGCGTCACGAGTCGTGGCGCGGCTGACCGTGCCCGGGGTCACGCGATCCGAGGGCACCGACAACCCGATCGAGTTCTCGCTTCGCACCGACGCCGAGCTGGAGAAGGCGGCCTCGTATGTCGTGCGGGCGCATGTCGACGTCAGTCGATCGGGCGGCGTCAATCGAGGCGACTTCGTGAGCACGCAAAGCTATCCGATCGATCAGGCCCACTTGCCGGCCACGCTCGACATTCTCGTCAAGCTGGTGCGCTGAGCCCGCCCTGACGTCCTGACGTCGTTCCGGAGGAGACATGCTCACGTTCGAGTCGCCGCTGACGATTCGCGGATTGACGATCTTCAGAGACTTCAGCAATCCCAGGCTCTTCTACTACCTGCCGTCCGATCGCGCGCGCGTCAGCCAGAACGGCGCCGGTTTGTCGTTCGTGGTCTACACGGAAGACATCTCGACCGATCCCGACTTCACCCTGTCCGAGGATCACGCTGGCGGGTTCCTGACGCTCGAAGTGGAGCTCGGTCCGACGGACACCGAGCTCGAGGCGATTCGCGGAGAGCTCTCGAGCGCCGCCGGAAGCGGCACTCCCGAGCTGGCGCAGGTGCCGTTCACTGACGGCCGCGTGCAGCTCTTCATCCTGGGACAATCCGGAGGCGGCACCGGCGGCGGGCCGACCGGTTTCGAGGTGACGATGGCGGGATCGACCAAGCCATCGCTTTTCGGCCGTCAGACCGCCGTGTTTTCCGTGCGTCTCGGCGGGAAGGCAGCGAACACGCTCTGGGAGACTCTTCGCAAGTCGGCGGACCCACAGGCCGTCGTCACCTACGACCTCGAGTTCCTCGGGATCCGACCTGCGTACAACCTCGAGGTCGAGATCGACTTCAAGGAAACCTTCTCGTACATGCGTCATCGCGTCGGCGTGAATCTGCTCGTTGCCTCGGCAGATCTCGACCTGATGACGCAGGAGATGATCAATCAGGGCAGCATCAAGATCCGCGAGGTCGATTTCACGGGAAAGGGGAATCCGAACTCGCCGGTCGCCGGGGAAGGCGGCATCCTCCGCCTCGTTCGCGATCTGATGAGCCCGACGCTTTTCAACACGCTGCCCATCCCGACGCCGGACTATCGCGCGCTTCCGGACAGTGCGACGCGCGCACTCGAGACGGGCGGCGGGACCAAAGCGTTTCTGACGACCGGCCAGTCGAGCACGACGCGCGAGCCGGTCACGGCCGGCACGGATCTCAAGGTCACGCACACGCCCGTGGCGGCGGGCCAGACGCCCGGCGGCGCTGTCGACGTCGCCGCCAAGGTCGAACCGGCCACTGGCGTCACGCTTGGGCGCGTGGTCGCGAAGTACCGCGTGCAGGGAAGCGGGGGAGCGTTCCAGGAGGTCGAGCTCACTCAAGGTGGGCCAACCCCCGGTCCGACTCCAGGGCCGACTCCCGGTCCGACCCCGGGCCCAACGCCTGCACCGACACCGGGTCCCACGCCGTCACCAGGTCCGACGCCACCGCCTGGACCGCCGCCTCCGGTATCGCCTCCGCCACCTCCGCATCCGCCGGTGGAGCCTGGTGGTGGAGGCGGTGCGCCTGGCGACGCGCCAGCTCCTGATCCCGCACAGCGGACGGGCAAGCTGCCTGGACAGCCGAGCGGGACGACGCTCGAGTACTACATCCAGGCGACGGGCACGAAATCAGGCGCGACCGTCACGCAGACGGTCCCAGCCAATGGCGAGCGCGAGCCGTTGTCGTTCGCGTATGGCGCGGCGTCCCAGGGGGGATCGAATACACAGTTCAAGATCCCGGAGACTGATGGCCCGCTCATTGGCTACAGCCTGCGGTCGATCGACGTCACGCAGCAGGTCAAGCGCACCTTCACCCTGAACAAGGCGGAAGCGGCGACCCAGCGGTATCACCCGTCCGGCGCCCTCTCGGCCAACAACATCGGGCCGGAGTTCAAACCCGCCGAGCAGATCACGCGCGTCACGCTTGGTCAGGGACCGTTCAAGGTCATCGTGATCAAGGTGCAGGCCGGCTTCGACTTCGACGTCAACCATGTCCGGGCCGCGATCGTTCACATCGAGTACGGCAGGAACGAGGCGAACACCGGCCCGCTTCACGCGCTCACGGTCAACCTGACGAAGGCGCAGCCTGCGGGACAGGTGCAGTTCTTCGCGGACGAAGGCGGAACGCAGTCGTACCGCTACTTCGTCGAGTTCACCTACGACCCCGAGCGCGTTGTCGGCACGGTGCCTGGACAGGGACTGCGTTCGCCGATCTTCGACAACGTCACCGAGCGTCAGATCACGGTGGACCTGGACAAGCACTCGCCGCTCATCCCGGTGAAGGTCGAGGCTGGCGTGCTCTCGTTCAGCGATCAGCTCGTCCGGCAGGTGCAGGTGCGCGTCGCGCCGACGCCGGCGACGGAGGGGAGGACGATCCGGCTGTCGCAGGCTGAAGCCAGCGATGTCGTGTTCGTCGTGCCCGCCGCCCCGAACCGCGCGTACCACATGCAGCAGACGTTCTTCTTCAAGGACGGGTCGACGGTCATCGAGCACCCGGGGATGACGGATACGCAGGTGGTGGTCAACGAGCCGACGAATCTCGTCTTCAGGATGATTCCGAACCTCGCCGACAACACCGCGCTCGTCAAGGAAGTGCTGGTGGACGCGATCTACACCCACCGCGACGGCACGAAGGATCATTCGACGCTGCACCTCACGCCGGAGATCAAGCGAAGCGAGTTCTCGGTCATGTTGAAGCCGAACGATCTTCGCGAGTGGGATGCGTCGTTCAGATTCGTGATGGTGGCCGGCGAGCCGCTCGAAGCGCCGCTGCGCCGCGTGCAGTTCAGCGAACCTCTTGTCACGCTCGAGAAGGCGGGGTTCCGCGTCGTGCAGGTCTTCCTGTTCGACGAGGGCGTCTTCGCGGCGACGCCCGATCTGCTCGGGATCAAGGTCAAGCTGGGCGCCGATCTCGAGGACCCCGCCAAGCCGGTCGCGTCGCTCATGCTGCGGAGCAATCGCCTGACCGGCTCGGTGATTGTTCCGGGCGTCGCGCCGGGAGAACCGGTCGAGGTCGGGGTCGAGGTCACTCGGCGCAACCAGCCGGTCGCACGGTCCACCACGACGCTCGCCCCAGGGGAGAAGGAGCTGTACATCGAGGCGTAGCCTCGGTCTGCGGCTCGCGGAGGAAGTGATGCTGGCGTATTTCAACCATCTCAATGTCCCCGGTGTTCGCGATGTGGTCGTGTTCCGGGACCACGCCGACCCGCACCAGTTCTATCTGCTGAACAACACCCCGCGAATCGCGACCGACGCGAAGACCGGGATGCCGCTCTTCAACTTCACGCTGTTCTCGCGAAACATCGAGATCGCGTACGCGAGCGCCGGCGAGAACGAGCCGGTGCAGAGCCAGCTCGGCGCGCTGAACATGACCGTCGATCTCTCGATCCCCGAGAGCGACATGACGCTGATTCGCACGCACCTCACGAAGCTGTTGCGTGACGAAGCGGCGAGGCCGAGCGAGTACAACAAGCTCTATCGCACGACGACGCGCGCGGGCACGCCGAGGGTCGACTACGTCACCTGGCTCACTGGCACGGTCAAGCTCGACATGCTCGAGGGGTTGGGCGATACGTTCAAGCGCTCGTCGAGCGAGGCCACCGTTCCGACACTGACCGGCACCAATCGCGCGACGCTCTGGGCGACCTTCGGCAGCGAAGGTGCACAGCTGATGTGGGAGTGCCTGAAGCCGAAGGATTCCAGTGATGAGGGGGCGCAGGACAGTCCGGTCCAGGCCAACATCACGTTCAACCTCGAAGGGCTGTCGCGCGTGCCCGGTCTCCGGGTCACGGTCGAGGCCGACGGCTCCGCGGTCTACAAGGAGATCCGCAAGCGCATGACGGTCCGCGAGACCGTCAACGGCTCGACCTGGACCTACCCGCAGATCTCGGAGCTCGTGAAGGAGCTGAAGGAAGAACGCGTCATCGAGGTCAACTGGGACGACTACGGCATCCCCGCGTCCGACCCCGCAACCAACCAGATCAAGCAGCAGCTCGAACAGAGTGTTCTCGGGATCATCACCAACCAGATCGTCACCCTGTTCTTCAAGGCTTTCGAGCTCCAGGGGCTCCAGGATGAGGACCTTGGCGAGACCTTCACCCACACGACCGGCGGCAAGAAGGGCAGCCGCCTCTGGCTGAACGAGTTCCGCGAGGAGTTCTCGCAACACATCTCCTTCACGCTGAACAAGGCGGAGAACTTCCGCTTCCCGGCCAACCCGCAGACGTCGCTGCTGGCGAGCCTCACGGAGGAGCAGCGCGAACAGCTGGTCAAGGTCGTGGACGTGGGCAGCCCCGAGATCCAGGTCATGACGGTGCCGGTGTACACCAACGCCGATTTTGCGGCCGACAAGATCGCGAACATCACCGCGACGCTCACCTACAAGCAGTTCGATACGCTGGTGAACGACTGGATCGAGAAGAGCGAGAGCTTTGTCTTCCGGACCGGGCAGGAAGCCTTCCCGTTCCGCACGCGGCTGGCGCGCGACTCGCGAGGAAGGCTGATCGACAAGTACGACGCGAAGGCACAGATCAACTACATCGGCACATCGCAGTCCCCGCCGGCAATCGAGCTCAAAGGCATCTCGGATCGTGCGTTGACCTTCTCCTACGACCGGCTCGGGTATGTGAAGGTCGTGGCACAGGCAGGAGACGTCGACTGGGGCGAGATTCAGACGGTCTTCGTGGATTTCATCTACGAGGCGGCGTCGAACATGCCGGACGCCAAGAAGACAATCAAGCTCGACGCCGGCAAGCTCGAAGATCAATGGACCACGAGCAAGCATGGCCGTTCGACGAATCAGTACAGCTATCAGGTCCGGTATCTCTACAAGGACGGCCGCGAGTCGTCTGAGCCGCGCAAGACCGACGACCGCGGCATGCTTCCGATTCACGACACGCTGATCGGCCGGCTCCGGCGGAACTTCGACGTCATCATCGATCCGGCGACCGTGACGTCCGTGCTGTTGAAGATCAGGTACGAGGCCCCGCCGGACCCGCCCGAGGAGATCCGGCACATCTTCAGCGAGACCGGCTCGTGGGAGTTCGTGAAGCCCCTGCGCGAGGGCGCGCCTTCCAGCCTGAAGTACGCCTACGACGTGCAGTATGCCGACGGCCAGTTCGAGCAGGTGCCCTGGACGCTGGTGCAGCCGGACGATGACCTGCCGCCGATCAAGGCGCGGCGGTTCCGCCTGAACCTCGCCGTTGACGGAGGCGGTCTCGACTGGGCGAAGTGGCGTCTCGCAGTCGTCGAGCTCACGTACCGAGACGATGCGCACGACTACCTGAAGATCGAGGAACTGCGCGTCACGAAGGAAGAAGCGTCGCCGAGTCTCGAGGTGCACGCGTTCTCGCCGAGCGCGCGCGAGTACGAATACAAGGCGACGATGGTGCCGCTGAACGGCGGCGCGCCGGTGGAAATTCCACCCGACGGGACCACGCTCAAGAAGACGGGCATGCTCCTCCTCGAGACGCTCGTCTGAACGGAGCCGCCATGGCCGATCAGATTTCGCCAGCCAAGGCAATGCGGGCTGGCAATCGCCAGCAGGTCGTGCTCTCGCGGAAGGTGGACCCTGTCTATCTCGCCATGGCCCGCTGGAACGCGGAGCTCGTCCTCGCCGGCACCAGACCCGCCGGACAGACCCAGCCAACCAGTGATGGCCGGGCGTACACGGTGGACGGCGCACCGCAGCCCTTCTGCCGTCCATTCGTCCGCGTCGCGTGGCGTGAGGGCTACCAGCCTGGTCCTGAGCTCCGGTTCGATCAGCGCGACGACGGTCTTCATCTCACCGCGGTCTTCGAGGAAGACAACACGAAGCGCGTGCAGGGAGCGCTGCCGTTCGATGTCACCGTCAAGTCGGTCTCGCTGCGCTATGGGACCGACCCCACGGACCTGCTCGCCTTCACCCAGGTGCTGCAGGAGCCTCGGGACCCGAAAGCCGGCCCGGCGTTCAAGGTGGAGTGCGACGCGATGGTGCCGCTCGACGAGCGGCGCGCCCGCATCGTCGCCGCCCTGCAGACGGCCGGGCGGGCGACCTGGCATCTGCAGCTGGAATTCGAGTGGGTGACGGTCATTCCTCCTCCTCCGCCGTCACCAACCACTCCTCAACCCGAGCGCCCGATCGGCTGGAGGCCGCCCCTCGAGCGGTACCGTCCCGGTGTCGAGCGCCTTCGTGTGCGCGACCACCGTACGCTCGGCAAGAGGAAGCGGCCTCAGGGCGACGAACCCGCCGGCGATGACCACGCGGAAAGTGACGACTTCGCAAGAGCGCGGCTCGCCACCCGTCCCGAGCTCCTGCGCATCGTCCTGAAGGCTCCGAAGCAGCCGCAGCCGACGACTCGCGTGGACAAGATTGCTGTCCCGCGGCAGCTGACCGCGGAGTATCCGAAAGAGGCGCCAGAGAATCGGCCCATCTTTGCCGCGGTGGACGGCGACTACGTGCAAGTGGGGTGGCGGAAGTCAGCGCACGGCTGGTATCAGCCGACGCCAATCCAGGACACGGTCTACTGCCTGCCGTCCGGCTACAGGCTGCATGTCGACGAGGTGACGGGGCTTCCCTCGATCACTGCGGTTCTGCTTCGCAAGGACGCGTCGGGGACGCTCGTTGACGATCTCGATCCCTCCCAGTACACGACGCGGCTGACGCTCAAGGCCATGCCGGAGTTCGACGTCGCGACCCTCGACGGCCTGCGGACGCTGATCCGCGCCGAGACGTCGAACCACGTGAAATACGCAGACCTCGTCCTTGGCGGATACAAGGCGGCACGCTTCGTTCCCGATCCGTCACTGGCTGGCCTCGGCGAACTGTTCGGCGGTTCCTCCCACGGAGAGCCCGACGCGATCAACCCGGCGGAGATCTTCACGATCACGTACGAGGGGAACGGCGAGTTCATCGACGCGCTGTTCAAGCGCCTCGTGGGTCCGGGCATCGGGGGGACCGTCGAGATCGACCTGCAGGAGCCAGGGGGCACGACGCGTACGGAGGCGATCCCGGTGAGCCTCACGATCCGCCGGCTGGCCTCGATTGCGGTTCCCTGGAAGCTGCTCGCAATGCCGCCGACGGATGCGGTCGATCCAGAGACGCTGATGCCGCGGCAGATCGTGCTCCAGAACGGGAGCCGCCGGCCCGTGACGCTCGAGGGAGTTCAGGCCGCGGCGATTCAGCGGTCGCCGCTGACCGGCCGGGTCGACGACTGGTACGCGGCGACGAGCGTTGGCGTGAGCTGGCCGCTCGATCTCCCGCCTCAGGCATCGGCCACCATCAGTCTGAAGCTGGCCGAACAGGATGCACTCTTCAACGCCTGGGACATCGGGCTGCTGTCGGCCCACACCCCCGTCTCCGATCAGCTCGTTCTCAACGAGCTCTTCGATGCGGCCACGTCCGGCGTTCGAGGGTGGAGGGTCGAGGTGGACTGTCCGCCCCTCCAGTTCTTCGATCGTCTGAGTCCGGCCGAACAGGCAGAGATTCAGGACGTCGTGGCAATAGAGATCGAGCTCCGGCGTCTCGGCTCGAACGTCGTCGAAGAGGTTCGACTGACCCGCGATCAGGCGACCGGCCCGGTGCTGCTGTCGCGCACCGTTGCCGACTTCATCAGCGATCGAGCCGTAGGGCGCTCGACGTTCGAGTACCGCCTCCGCGTCGTGCGTCTGACGCGTGCGGACGCGCCGACCGAGTGGCAGCAGGAGTCGGGCAGGCACCTGTCGGTCTTTCTTCGTTAGCCGCCGGCGGGGCCGGCGCTGGAGGGGTTTCGATGCTCACGTTCCCGGAAGTCCTGACACATGCCGGCGTCGTCGTCTATCCGGACGACGAGGATCCAAACCTCTTCTACCTGCTCTCGGGACGTCCGCGGCTGCGCAAGGATGGCGATCGTCCAGTCTTCCGGGCGCTGTTCTGGACCGACGACGCGACTGGCGGGCCGGGCGGGACGGGCACCAGCGTTGCGGGCTTGCGCGGAGCGCTGCTGCACTTCGACGTGAACCTCGAGGTGCCGCCCGACATCCGCGATGACATCAAGGACATGATCTCCTCGACCGGCGTGCAGCAGGCGCGCGTGGACGCGATGCTTCGCGACGAGAAGGAGCGCATCGCGCGAATGGCGCGTGCGCAGGGGGTGGACGCCTCGACGTTCCCGAAGCCGCGCGTGCCGAACGTCGCCGAGCCTCGCTTCGGCGCCATGCAGTTCCTCGGCGGCAAGGTGGAGCTGCTCGAGGAGAAGCAGGGCGGCTTCGTCGCCTGGTCGTCTGCCGGCGGACCGCCGTCGCTGCTTGCCGACAACAATGCCGCCTTCGCGCTGCGTCTCGGGCCTGAAGGCGCGGCCGTCTGGTATCGCGGTCTCGAACAGGATGCGACGGCGATTGGCATCCGCTACGAGCTGACCTTTCAGGCGCGGCTCCCGAGCCTGCAGATCCACGTCTGGGCCGGCTCGCACCAGAAGCTC
>JBFWPD010000064.1:0-13333 GCA_050250175.1 Vicinamibacterales bacterium | reverse complement strand
ACGACGCTCTTCCGATCTGGTTGTGGGGAGCGGGCTCACCGAGCGGCGAGATCTCGCCCGACTCCAGAAACCGCAGGAGCTTGGGCTGGAGGTCGAGTCCCATCTCTCCGATCTCGTCGAGAAAGAGCGTGCCTTCGCGTGCTGTCCGGATCAGACCGGCGTAGTCGCGATCGGCGCCGGTGAAAGCGCCGCGGCGATGGCCGAACAGCTGGCTCTCGAGCATGTCGCGCGGGACCGCGGTGCAGTTGAAGGGGACGAACGGCTTGGTCGCGCGGGTCGAATGCGCGTGGATGGCGCGCGCGACGATCTCCTTGCCGGTTCCGCTTTCGCCGGTGATCAGCACGCTGACATTGGTGCGTGCCACCCGCTGGGCGACTCCCATGATCTCGCGCATCCGTCCGGTGACGATTGCTTCGTCGCCGCTCACCGGGAGCTCCTCGACGGGCCACAGCGTCAGGTGCTCTTCGCGTTCCGCCTGGGCGCGTTCGAGATCGTGAACGGTATCGACCAGCATCGCAACCGCGTGAACGGTCGCGAGTGATTCGAGGTCGGAGTGCGGTCGAACGGCAACGCTCACGTGCCTGCCGCGAGCCATGCCGAGGTCGAGGGTGCGGTCGAGCTCTGACGCGTCCTCTGGCGGCATCTCGCCACACGAAGCGAGCGTTTCGACGTCTCCGCCCTTGTCCGCTCGGGCAACAGCTGTTGCTCCGGAGACGCCACCACTGCCGGAAAGAATCGCGACGAGATCGCGGGCGAGTAGTTCGGGACGGCCCGCATGCATCAGGAGTGAGGCTACGTCCTGAAGGACCGCACCATGGACATGGTCCACAGGGGTTCCCTCTGCGTGAACTGTTCTAATGCTGCTGTGCTCCCTACCGGTGAGTGTCTGCTGCCACCTTTGAGCCGATTCGTCAATCTCGGGGGAGCTACTCAGGCCTTCGTAGACTCGTAGCGCGCGCTCGTAATGCGCACGGCCTACTGCAATCATTCCCTTCTTGGCAAGAGAGCACGCTAGCGCCCGCTCGTAGTGCGCGTGGACCTCTGGAAGGCTGGTACCCAGTTGGTTGGAGAGGATCTCGAGAAGGCGTTCGGCTTCCTCCTGACGGTCCAGCTGCAACAAGACTTCGCTTCTCGACAGCGTTGCACTCAGTTTCAAGAGGCCATCACCGGCAGTGTCCGCTAACCGTTCAGCTGCATCCATCCTCGCGAGCGCTTCGTGCAATCGTCCAGTGCGCACGGCCAGTATCGCCCCAGTCAGTACTGAGTGGCGATTGGCGTACCGCAACCGATCAGTACCAGTATTAATTGAGGCCTCGACAGAAGCGAGCAATGCGGCAGCCTTGCTCAGATCGCCCATCCCCATGTGAGCACGCGCCAGGCTATCGCGAAGTCCATTGAAGTGTTCACCCTGGTGTGATGCAAGTTCCTGAGCTCGAGAAAAGTGCTGCACGGCATTCTGGAAATCACCTCCGCGCAAGTAGAGATTGCCGAGATTGGTAAGACAAGCTCGCCTCATTGCGGCTGCACCGCTAAGTTCTGCGAGCCGTAAGGACGCGCGCGCGCGCGTCAATCCAGTCTCTAGGTCTGGCAGCATGATTGCCAGCGCAACGAGAGTGTTCTGGGCTCGCGATTCGAGCCAAATATTTGGTTCATGCGAGAGTAGACGCAAAGCGCGAAGTGCATGCCGCTCGGCCGTTTGCACCATTCCTCGTTTGCCTTCGATCTCGCTCACGAAAACATGTAGCGCTGCAGTGAGAATCGGATCTCCCACGCGCGTCACGCCTGCAAATACTCGCGGAATGCTCGGGCTTGCAGCTTCGAAGCCGGCGCCCTCGGCGAGACATGACAGCAGACGCAGCTCGCACCAAGCGGTCCGCTCATGATCCTTTGCTGCACCGGCGCTGGTGAGTGCCCTTTGGAAATGTCTCGTAGCCTTGCTAGTTGTCCCCACCTCAAGCTCGACGAGACCCAGAACCGTTTCACAATCGGCCCGTAGCTGTGGCATCAGGGCAGACACACGAAGAAGGCCCGCGGCCAGAGCCCGACCCTCCTCGTAGCTTCCAGTGCGCTCTAGTAGCACTGCTCTGTGTGCAAGTGCGGGGCTTCGTGACTTTTGGCTAGCAGGGAGTCGCTCTAGTTCCTCTAGCGCCTCTGCAAAACGACCGGCCTTCGTCAGGCCCAGAACTCGGTTACTGATATCCATCTGTCTCTCGGGAGTGGCACGGCAAGAAACCGTCAGCATTCTGCGATAGCCGTGACGAGGCGTGTTCAGCAAAGTCGCTGTTTCACCCTTTTTGTGCAGCGTGTCTCACGAAAAGAGAGAACCGCCTTTTGTCGACTAATGGAAGGATCCGAGACGAAGCCCTCTATATGTTGGGCTGTCGCGATGAGTCTGCCCCAGATGGTGTTGGCTAGACTGGGCCTTCCGGCCTATTTCGATGCCGAGCAAGGTCCGATAGACCATACGCCGTCACTATCTGGCACTGAATGACAAACTTCAACAGCCTTCGTCCGTCGGCCCAAGCGTACGTCTTCGGTGTCGCGGTCGTTGGCGCTGGCATCGTCGCTCATTCCTTCTACGTTCTATCTGTTGAGCCGATCGATTCAAACTGGCTTGTACTTGCCGTGCTGACGCTCTTGACGGGGTCTTTCACCGTCAAGGTTCCGTCGATCAACGCACATCTCTCCGTCTCCGAGACCTTCGTATTTGTGGCCGTCCTCATGTACGGCGCTGCGGCCGGCACTGCGACCGTCTTGCTGGAGTGTCTAATTATCCTGCTGTGGCGGCGACCAGAAGGGCGTTCTCACCAAATTCTGTTCAACACCGCCGCGCCGGCGATTGCGATATGGGTTTCGGCCACGGCCTTCTTCGCGATTTCTGGGCTTGAGCCATACGCCAACAATGCTCTTGGGGAGAGCGTGCCGCTGTCTGTGTTGTTTGGTCCGCTTTTGGTTTTTACGCTCCTGTACTTCCTTCTGAATAGCTGGTTGGTCGCGCTCGCTCTTGGCTTTGAGGTGGGTCAGTCGTCGGTGGCGATCTGGAAGAATTTTGTGTGGCTATCGGTCAACTATTTTAGCGGGGCCTCGGTGGCTGCGCTGATTGTTACCTATAGCGATCGCCTAGACATCAGCATGCTCTTGGTAATCGTGCCATTGCTGGTGGTGTCCTATCTCACATTCAGAACGGCCATGGGTCGCGTCGAAGACACGACGAACCACTTGAGCAATCTGAACAAGCTGTACTTGTCGACGATTGAGACGCTGGCCATGGCGATTGATGCCAAGGATCAGATCACGCACGGACACATCAGACGCGTTCAATCGTATGCAGTGGGCCTGGCCAAGAAGGTCGGTGTGTCCGACGAGAAATTGATCAAGGCCATCGAAGCGGCGGCGCTGCTGCACGACATGGGCAAACTGGCCGTGCCCGAGTACATCCTGAACAAGCCAGGGAAGCTGACCGCGGCCGAGTTCGAGAAGATGAAGCTTCATGCGGGCGTCGGGGCCGACATTCTGTCGGCGATCGACTTCCCCTATCCGGTCGTGCCGATCGTGCGTCATCATCACGAGAACTGGGACGGAACAGGCTATCCCACTGGCATCAAGGGCACCGACATCCCGATCGGCGCCAGAATCCTGTCGGTGGTGGACTGCTTCGACGCGCTGACGTCAGATCGTCCCTATCGCCCCAAGCTCAGCGACGAGGACGCGCTTCAGATTCTCAGTCAGCGTCGCGGGACCATGTACGACCCGCTCATCGTGGATACCTTCATGCGGGTGTACAAAGAGATCGCGCCTCCAAACACGCCGAACGTTCCCCGGCAGATTCTCCGCGAGATCGCGAACGCCACGCAGCCTGTGACGAGCAAGCCAGCGGGCCTGCACGCTGGCGCCGACGCCACCAGCGATCTGGCGCTCTACGATCTCACGCGCGCGCTCGAACGGCCATTGCGCACCCGCGAGATCGCGGAACTGACCTTGAGACAACTCCGGCGTGCCACGCGTTGCGCGCAGTCCGTTCTCTACCTGTACGATGTCGCGACCGACGAACTCGTCGCCCGACAGGCGCTCGGTGACATCAGCGCTCGCGTCATCGGCACGCGGATGGCCCTGGGCCAGCGTGCCAGTGGATGGGTGGGTGCGAATCGTCTCTCGATTCTGAACTCAGACCCGGTCCTCGACCTCGAAGAGGTTGCCCACACCGCCGGGCTGCGCCTGCGCAGTTGCGCCAGCACGGCGGTCGTGCATGGCGACCAGCTCGTGGCTGTGCTGACGGCCTACTCCGAAACCACAGACGCATTCACTGAAGACGATCGTCGCATGATGGAGTCTGTCGCCGAGCTCATTGCCGAACCGCTCACGATGGCGCAGAAGGCAGACGCGGACACGCCGCTGTCGGCGCGGTCAGCCCCCGTGGGACGGTACAAGGCCTACCGCTAGGTCATGGGTGCGCGATTGCCAGTACGCTGCTGGCTCGTGCGCTGATACACCGAACGGCCTTCTCGACGTTTTCCGGATCGAGAGCGCTGAAACTCTCGTCGAGCACCAGCAGCTCGGGACGCTGCAGCAGTGCGCGCGCCAGAAAGAGTCTCGTCCGCTCGCCCTGCGACAGCTGCCATCCCGTCTCGCCAACGACCTGGTGAATGCCGGCCGGCATCCGATTCAACAGGTCACCCAGTCCCAACTCACGGCACACAAGCTCCGCGTCCGCGAGATCCTCCGGGCGCGCGGGCCAGCGTCGTCCCATCAACAGGTTGAGCGCGAGCGAGCCACTGACGAGATGGTTGTCGTGCAGCTGCGGCGCCATCGCAACGCGCGCCCGCCATCCGGCGGTCCCGAGGACGGAGCGGTCAAGACCATCTATGAGCAGGAGACCAGAGTCCGGCACCGAGAGCCCGGCGATGAGGGACGCCAGAGTGGTCTTTCCGGAGCCCGAAGGACCTTCCAGAAGCAGGCGCGCCCCTCGAGGAATACGAAGGCTGCAATCGTCGAGCACGGGAGCGCCGGCCTCGCGGTAGCGAAACACCAGGTCGCGTGCGAGCGCCGCAATCCCTTCTGACTGCGACGGCGTGGACGAGGGCACGGCTGCCGCCGGCAATGTGGGAGCGTCGCGGTCAGACGCCGCTCTCGCCAGAGGTGCGACAAGACGGCCCGCAATCGCGGCCCCACCGATGTCAGATACTGCTCCGGTCAGACGACGAAACGCTCGATATGCGATCAGCATGCCTCCGAGCGCCGCCGCCACTGGTCCAGGCGAGCTGCTGGTGACCGCGAGAGGGGCGAGGACACCGAGCGCGATCGCCATCCACCCACGCGGCGCGATCGTCAGAAGCCGCAATTCCCATCGGTCCATCTGCACCGCCGCATGGAACTGGCGCTCGAGGGCATCGTCGTCCAGGGTGTGTCGCTGTGCTGGCGCCTGCTGAAGGAGTCTGGTGCGATGCCCGACCATGTGCTCGATGACTCGGTCCGTGATCTCCAGTCGGTCGCGAGTCCACCGCTCACGGGCTTGAAGGTACCGACGTCCCAGCCAGCCGACGGCCGCGGTCCAGCCCACCAGTAGAGCAACGGGAAGCCAACCCGCGCTGGCCCACAGAACCACGCCGGCCATCCCCAGTTCAACCAGTGACAGGACGCCGACAAAACTCCCAGAAAGAGCAAGAGACTCCACGGCCGCCGATTCGGAGATCATTCCGAAGAACTGACCGGGGCCTTTCGCGCGGAGGTGTTGGGGATCGATACGAAATACGCCTCTCAAGAGGCGGCGCCGTAGCGACGCGCCAGCTGTCACTGCCAGCAGGCTCTGGATCCAGCTGGTCGCAAGGCGGAACGGCACCAGCGACAGGATGAGAAGCAGCCAGCCAAGCAACCAGCCGCGGTCCAGACGACCGTCGAGCAATCCACGCCCGAGCAGCCACCACGAGCCGACAAACAGCGCTGCCTGCATGGCATGAGTGACGACGAGGAGCGCGATGCCGCGGGTGAGTCCTGTTTGAGCGACGGCCTCCCTGAGCTTCTGGGCCGCTGCCGCCCTCAAGCGCCACACGTCACCAGCGTAGACGTGCATAGCCTCTTCGTCGATCAGCGCACTCTGTACGCGTTCGGCCACCGGCGCGCTCAGTGTCGCGCAGCTGACAAGACGTGCGACTTCAGGCTTCAGGGACTTGATTGCCTGCTGGTGAAGGACTGCGTCAATTGCCCGAGCGGAGATGGAAACACGACGCAGGTCGGGTGTCACGATCGTGAGCGACTCCTTCGTGCCGTCGATGACCGCGAGAAAGCCGACCGTGCCGTCAAATTGAAGGCGAAGCAGTGCCGGCGCGTCATACGCAAGCCGCGTGGCAATTTTCGCAACAGGCGAATAGATCCGCTCGGTTTCGAGGCCCTCGTGGTCAGCCGCGGCGCTCAACCACAGCGAAAAATCATCGGCCGCTAGGTCGGGAGGAACGCTCACTTCCTCGTTCGTCGAGGGAGCAGACAGATAGCGACTCACGGCACGCAGCGCCTCGCCCACGCGGCCGTTCGGCCACAGTGAATCCCGCAGACGCTGTTCGTCGCGGCTATGCAGTCTGCTCGATGCTCGCACTGCCGGTGTCCTGAACGATGCGGCCGTCCTCGAGACGAACCCGACGCCACTCAGCGCTGGAGTAGAGGCGGGCGTGAACGCTTTCCTGGGCCTGCAGAAGCCTTCTGTAGCGAGAGGAAGCCATCAACATCAGGAGTCGCGGATCGCCATCTTCGACCAGTCGGCCGCGCTCCATGACGAGAACGCGATCGAACGATCGCGCTTCGCTGATTTCGTGCGTTACGTACAACACGGTGCAGGCAGCCCATCGTTGCCGAATCTCTGCCAGCAGCACGCGTCGCCGGTCGCGTTCGAGCCCCATGAACGGCTCGTCGAGGATCACGAGGCGTGGGTTCGGCACCAGCATCGCGCGGGCAAGGCGAACCCGCTGAGCCTCGCCAGCCGACAGCAGCGCACCGCCTTCGCCGAGCAGTGTGGCGAGTCCAGCAGGGAGCTTCGCGATGACCGGCACCAGGCCGGCAGCTTCCAGCACCGGAGCGATTGGACCGTGTTCGCCGGAGCCGTATCGAAGGTTCTCCATGAGCGAACGGTTCCAGAGTTGAATGGTCGGATCCACGCAGGCAGTTTCACGACGGAGCGCTTCTGCCGTGCGGGGGGTGAGGGGAATTCCGTCGATCAGGAACCCTCCCGTGGTCGGTGGCTGCCATCCGAGAGCGAGACTGAGAAGCGTGGATTTTCCGGCGCCGGACGGTCCGACAATCGCGACGTGGCTCCCAGGTTCGATGTGGAGCGTCACGTCATCGAGAACGTCCTGTCCTGACAACTGAAAGCCCACACCGACGGCGTCAATTCGAATGGGCGGTTTCGAAAGTCGCTCGGACGCGCGTGGGGTGGAGACTTCGTCAAAGGGCGCCGCGTCTGGAGCGTTGAGTGGCTCGAGAAGCCGGAGCAGGACGCTGCGGTACGCAGGATACTCGCGGGCGTAGAGTGACAACTCGAAGCCAAGCGCCGGAAGGTTGAGCACCCAGTACGCGAGCAGCAATGTGGCTCCCGGGCTTCCCGTGCCCACGTGCGAAAACACGATCCAGCCTACGAGGCCGAATCCGACAAGCATCTGCACACCTTCGAGGGCGAGCGAGCCACGGTGGAGTGCAATCGACGACCGGATCCACTCTCGCAGCAGGTGCTCGTGTTCGCGTTCCAGCGTAGGCCTTGCGCCATGCGCATCAATCGCAGTTCTACCCAGCAAGGCGTCGAGCTGGAACCGACTGAGTGCCCCGGCGTGCGTTCTTACCCGGAGGTCGCGCTCAGCCAGCATCGAGTGGCCGAGAAGAGGAATGCCTGCAGCGAGCACTGCGGCGCAAAGCGCCAGCAGGCCGGCACTCGGCGCCAGCCAGGCAATCGCCGCCGTCGTCACAACCAGTTCGAGACCCAGTCGCAAGGTGCGCACGCCAAGAGCTGGGAGGTCTCTGAGAACGTGCAGGCTGTGGCCACGTTCGGCCATGTCGGATATGGGCCGCGTTCGAAAGAAGGCTTCGCCTAGAAGGGGTATCTTGCTGAGAAAGGCGACGCGGAGGCGTGTCTCGAGTTGCCGTCCCACCCGCTTCTCGGCCGTGGCGAGCCCAAACTCCAGCAGCAGCAGCAGGATTGCAAAGATGACGAGGACACCCCCAGCTGCAACGCTCTGTTCGACAGTTCTCAGGTAGAGGCTGACATCGAGAAGACCCCTGAGCAGCGCCGCTTCGAACAGGACGCTTGCGACCGCGATTGCGAGTGCCGCCGCCCAGACGAACGTCCCCAATAGCCCGTCGTTTCTCAGGAGTCCGAGAACCTGCCTGACAGGACGAGCAGACGGCTCTCTCAGTGACCGGCCGAGACCTGGAGGCAGTTGTACCGACTCGCTCTCTCGGGAAGCCGAATTGCCTGAGGTCGCGTGCGAGACTCGAACGAGCACAGCTCCACGGAGAGAAAGCCGCTCACTCCCGCTCGCGTCTGGCGTTGCCGGGCGTGCAAACCAAAACCGTTCCGGAATAGCCGAGCCGTCGGAACCTTGGCCCTCGGCGAGCAGCGCGTTGAGCATTGCAACGCCGTCGCGAGCGCTCAGGCTGTCGCGCCCTCTGAGCACGGTCACGATCCGGATGGCGGCATCGAGGGTGGCCAATCCGTGCCAGGAGCGGTCATCCAATGCGATGCTCAGTAACTGTTCTCGTTCCTGCTGAGAGAGACCAAGCCTTCTAAGACGGCCGCGTAGCGGATTCAGGAAGTCCGGGGTCGCAGCCCACTGCCTCCACGCCTCGGCCGAAACAAGCGCCGTGTGAATGTACAGGCTATCGAGGAGAGAACCCGCTGATCTCCACTGTCTTCCGGAAGCCGGATCCATCACCTGCACTGAGCCGCCGAGTCGTCGCCAGACGACAATGAAGTGTGCGCCACCCATCGGGCTGTTGACGACGGCGACGGCCGGCAGCACGGACGCCTTTCCGGACAGGACATGATCCGGCGGCAGCATGATCTGTTCGGCTGCCAGGCCGAAGTCGGAAGCGATCGTTTCGACGGTGTCTATCGATGTGCCGTCGATCTCCGTGTGGCAGGCGTCGCGCAGTCGCTCGTAATTGACGGAGATACCGAATCCCTCGAGCAGCGACTTCAGTGCGGCCGGCCCGCAGTCCATCGAGGAGGTTTGAACGACCTCAGGGACAAGCAGACGACGCGTCCGCCCCACGGAGGGAACCGACGGAGGTCGACTCATTGCTGCATCGCGGCGACGCGAGTGTACGCTCCGAGACTGCGTAGCACGAGGATCGCCGGTGAGACTTGTTCAACCTCGATATCGACTTCTGCGGGAAGACCGTGCTGAAGGGGCAAGTCAGCTGACTGCTCTGGATCGAGCACCAGTTCGACTCGGACTCGCCCGTCCTGTGGTTCGCTGGCGACCTTCGAGACGACCGCGGAAGCGGCACCGAACTGCGTCCACGGGAACGCTTCAAGCTTCACTCTCGCGGACTGCCCTGAAGCAATTCGGCCCAGCGCGGACGATGGTGGAAAGAATGCGACGACCCGAACGTCGCCATCGGGGACAATTGTGCCGAGCTGGTCACCTTCCTCGACGATGCTGCCGCTCGTCAGAGTAGTCAGCTCCGCCACGATTCCATCAATCGGAGCGCGGACGACGCGTTGTTCGATGTCGTAGTTGATGCGGTTCGCCGCCGCGGACGCTTCAGACTTGAGTCCTTCAAGTGCGGCAATCTCCCGTCGAAGGCGGGCGGTTTCCGAAAGGCGTTCCTGCTGACTCACTTCGAACTCGCGCATGACACGCGAGGCGGCGAACCCGGCTGACCGCGCCTCGTTGTCCCGAGTGGTAGCCAGATTGCGCGCTCTCAGGGCCTCGAGCTCGCTGATCAGACCGTTCGCCTGGAGCGTTTCAAGCCGCGCGGCTTCTTCGGCCGCGAAGTCTGCAGCGGTGCGCGCCTGTACTGCTCGGGCTTCGCTCTCTGCGACTGCTGCCGCGGCACCCTGCTGTTCTTCCACGATCGCGCGCTGTTGGGCGTTGAGCTCCTCTCGAAGCAATGCAATCTGCGAGTTTGCGGGTGCGAGGCGCGCTTGTTCCTCGGTCCGAGCCAGCTCCGCGGCGGTGGCGTCGAGATGGAGGAGGACGTCACCCGCGGCGACTCGCTGGCCGACCGAGACAGTAACCTTTGCGACGCGGCCGCTGACCGGGGCGCCGACGATATGGTGTTCGCGATCTACTTCAAGACGCGCGGAGGCCGTGACGGCGTAGACGCCGACGCGAGCCGTCGTGAACCAAGCCGTCCACAGAAGAAGGAGAGCCGGAATCGTTAGGAGAAGAAAGGTGCTGTAACGTGAGGAGTCCGTGTCTAGGTTTCGGAGCGCGCGAGCAAACGGGACTGGCTGCATTGTGGCACGGTCGATTGGTGGCTACGGGACCGACAGAACGAAGGCTTGCCGGTCCCCCCTTGTGCAGCCACTCTGGATCTAGGGCAACCAGATGATCGTGCCGCGACGCCCGCCACTGCCTGCCTTGATGTCGGTCTTAATCTTCATGATCGATCTCCAATGTTCGCCTGAGCAGAGAAGCTGCCGTGTTCGCCGGGCGAGACAGCGATTCGGCTGTCGTGTTCGTCTACCTGCCCCAAATAATCAGTCGCCGCGTTCGAGCGTTGTTCGTGCCCCGCATCTGGTCGTCCTCCTGTCGTGCCTGTGACTGCGCGAGCCGATGGCCAGGCCTGGTTCACATCGGCGATTTCACGGCCAACGCGTGTTTGCGGCTCCTGAAGAGCGAAGCGCGCGCTGGAACCCGCAAGAAAGCTGGTCACCGACTCCAGCAGCACCCGCTGTGAGCCTCCTCGCGTCCTGATGGTCTGAAGCCGACCATCGCGGATGCGGTTGTAGACCGTCCGGCGCGAGACCCCGAGCAACTCCGCCGCATGGTCGAGCGATACGCTCCGACCGAGCTTCGGTTCATCGGGATTCAACGCTTCGACGGGGGATACCATGACGGCGTCGTGGCACTACCAAGGGCACGCTGGGTGCCAGAAGAACGCCTGCGGACGAAAGTAGGTGTTAAGCCTATGCAGGAAAGTGCTTTAGGTCCCGATAAAGAAGGTCTTCATTCTGAGGAAAAACAGGTAGAAAGTTAGCTCCGGCTCGGCCGTATCAGCGTTTTTCCCACGCGATTTGCACGGCAACGCGACTGAGACCCAGCCGTTTGCACACTTTCTGCTGTGGCCAATTTATTGCCCTGAAGTCGGATTATTGACCTCGCCTAGGCCGTTCATTTGAGGTCCTGTCTCTCAGAGTGCGGGCCAACTGCCGCCGCAAGAGTCACGGGCCCGAGCGGTCTAGAATGATGACGATGACGCTTGGCGGTGTGCTGGCGCCGATCCCCACCCCGATCGACGCCACCGATCGTGTGCGCCCCGACATGCTCCGGGCTGCGTTCGCGCGGTGGTTGCCCACGCCGCTCTCGGGCTTCGTGATCCTCGGGTCGAACGGCGAGGCTGCGCTTCTGGATGACGCCGAGAGCGATGCGGTCATCGCTGCTGCGCGCGCATGCGTTCCGCGGGACAGGATGCTCATCGCCGGAACGGGCAGGGAGTCGACCCTGGCCACAGTCGCAGCGTCGCGGCGGGCCGCTGAACTGGGCGCCGACATGGTCCTCGTCAGGACGCCCGGCTTCTTCAAGACCCAGATGACCGCGGAGGTGTTCGTCCGTCACTACACCGCTGTGGCCGACGAGTGTCCGGTGCCCGTGCTCCTCTATAACTTCACCGCCGTCACCGGCGTGAATCTGCCCGTGGCGGCTGTCCAATCCTTGAGCCAGCACCCCAATATCGTCGGCATCAAGGAGTCGGGAAGCGACGTTGCGCAAGTAGGTGATTTTTTCTCGGCGACAACCAGCGACTTTGCGGTGCTGGCGGGGTCGAGCAGCACCTTTTACGCAGCGCTGTGCGTCGGGGCGTCGGGCGGCATTCTGGCGCTCGCCAACGTCGTTCCCGACGCATGTGTCCGGGTCTACGATCTGGTGAAGCAGAAGAATCATGTGCAGGCGCGCGAGGCGCAGCGTCAGTTGATCCCGCTTGGGCGTCTTCTTGGAACCACCCTGGGTGTTGCCGGTCTGAAGGCGGCGCTGCAGATGACGGGTTGCGACGTAGGAGTCCCTCGGCCGCCCCTCACGCCTGTTGCCGCTGGAGGGCTCGAGGCACTCAAAGCAGCGCTTTCGACGTTCGAGGAGGTTCGCGTATGAGTTTGTTGCCGGGCTCCACCCGTGTTCTGCTCGGACCCGGGCCGAGCCCGACGTCCCCTCGCGTGATGAGGGCCATGTCGTCTCCGACGGTCAGCCACCTCGACCCGATGATGCTCGTGCTTCTCGACGATGTGCGAGCGAGACTCGGCCGGCTGTTTCGAGCGCCTGAAGGATCGTTCGCGTTTGCCGTCTCCGGCACCGGGACGTCGGGAATGGAGACCGCGGTCGCCAACCTTGTACGCGAGGGCACGCGCGCGCTGGTGATTGTCACAGGCTACTTTGGCGATCGCCTCGCGCAGATGTGCGCTCGTTACGGCGCGACCGTGACCCGGCTCGATGTGGAATGGGGTCGCGCATGCGATCCCGAAGCGTTGCGGAGCGCGCTCGCCGCGTCACCCGTCGATCTCGTGGCGATGGTCCACGCAGAAACGTCGACGGGCGTGCTCAACCCGGTGTCCGCCCTCGCGTCGATCGCGCGTGAACACGATGCGCTGGTGCTCGTCGATGCCGTGACCTCGTTTGGTGGCCATCCCCTGGATGTCGGCGACTGGGGTATCGACGCCTGTTACAGCTGTTCTCAGAAGTGTCTGGGCGCTCCCTCGGGACTATCGCCCGTGGTCTTCACTCCAAGAGCTCTCGAGCGGCGCGTGTCCTGCCGCAGCTTCTACTTCGACGTTGCATTGCTGCAGGACTACTGGCTCCAGCGGAAGTATCACCACACCATGTCATCGGCGCTCGTGTGCGCGTTGGCCGAGGCGCTGTCGGTCGTGGAGGACGAAGGGTTGGAGATCCGCTGGGCAAGACACGAGCGCAATCATCTCCTGCTCGTCGAGCGTCTCGGTGCGCTCGGGCTGCGGATACTGGCGCCGGAGGATGAACGCCTCTGGACGTTGAATGCGGTGCAGGTGCCGGACGGCGTGAACGAGGCGGCCGTACGCCGCACACTCCTCGAGGAATTCGGGATTGAAATTGGTGCGGGCCTCGGACCTCTCGCTGGCAAGATCTGGCGCGTCGGCTTGATGGTAGAAGGGTCCTCCCCGCGA
>JBFWPD010000063.1:0-13338 GCA_050250175.1 Vicinamibacterales bacterium | reverse complement strand
GAGCTGGTCGTGAACGACGTCTCGGCGAAGTGCGCCTGATTCATGTAGTTCTGAATCGCGCCGTCGTTGAACGCCGGGCTCACCAGCATCCCGTCGATCTGCATCGTCGTGTGCAGCTGGCTCGCGCCGTGCACCCGCATGTTCACCTGCTCCATCATCTGCGCCCCGCCCACGTCCGGCTTGCTCAGCCGCACGCCCTGCGCGAGGTACCCGAACGACTGCGTGTTCCGCGGCGTCGGCAGTGAATCGAGGAGTTCGCGGTTGATCACTTCCGTGCGCGACGCCATCGAGACGTCGACAAGGGGCGACTGCCCGGAGACCGTGACCGATTCTTCGAGGGCGCCGACTGACAACTGCACGTTGACGGTCGCCACGAAGTCGGCGGGAAGGACGAGCCCTTCACGTCTCACCGTGCCGAAGCCCGGGAGACTGTAGACCAGGGTGTAGGTCCCAGGCCGGAGATCCACGATGGTGTACCGGCCATCGCCCTCGCTGAAGACCGTGCGGGCGCCTTCAATGAGGACCGGACTGCTGGCTTCGATCGTCACCCCCGGCAGCACGCCGCCGCTGGTGTCCGCAACCGTGCCAACGATCGAGCTCTGCGCCGCGGCCGCCGTCGGCAATAGCAATGCGAAGGCTATTGCCAGGATTCTCAGTCCGAGTCTGCCTCGTGTCATATGTGTGCCCTCCTCGCAACACCAATCGAACGCGTGGGTCAAGGCCGACCGATTGATCGGGGCGCGTGATCAGGTGGCGGGGCCAGCCAGATCGGACGAGCGCGGATCACTTACTTCGGTCGGGACTTGCGCTGGACGAGGACTTGCGCGAGACGGAACTTGCGCAAGACGGGACTTGCGCGGGACAGGACTGACTTCGTCGGACGGACTTCGGCCGGACGGGACTTGGTTCTTCGGCCGGATGGGACTTGCTACCGATCGGAACTGACTTCGATCGGACAGGACTTGCTTCCACGACAAGAGCAGCCCTATCGAACGATAGAGCCTGAACTCTTGCCACGACACACTATGGGCGGGCTCCTCCCTGCGTCAACCGAATTACCTGACTTTTCCATCACCTGCACACTAGCGATCCTGATTTTTGGATTTTGGAGGGGTTCAGGAGCCACACCTCCGGAACATACAGCCCATTCAAGGGGTTCCAACCCGAAGAATGGTGCGGCGGGCTCGAGCAGGTAGTGCAGGTGGATGTAGGGGCTGAACAGCACGCCGGCCTGGCTCGCCGGCGTGCTGCTCTGCGTTGCGGTCTAGAAACGAGCCTGTGCGACGAGACGGAGCAGCCGTCCCTGCAGAATCGTATTCGGGAAATTCAGGCTAGGCCCGAACGTCTCGGTTGCCGTCAGGATGTTGGCGCCATTCAGCAGGTTGTAGATGTCCGCCTGCGCGGTGAACTGCCGTCCGCCGAAGGTGAATGTCTTCTTGAACGCGATGTCCACCTGGTTCCATCGCTCGAAGTAGTCCGTGCCCGGCGCCGTGAGCCGTACGGTCGTCGCTTGCGTGCGCTGGCCGTCGGGAAAAGCGCTCGTCGGTACGCTCCACCTCGTCTCCTTTTCATTGCCTGCGAAGCTGATGATCGTCCCGCTGAACTCGAACCCGTATGGCAGCGGCAACGTGCCCGCGATCTTGAAGTCGTGCCGGTACGGAATGTCCAGCTCGCGCTCGTCGCAGAACCGTCCGCCCCGCAGGAAGCTGATCGTGTAGTACAGATCCGTCTGGTTGAGCCCGTTGGGGTTCTCGAAGTCGCAGGTGACCGCGACGTTCTTCATCGCCGTCCAACCGCCGAAGAGCGTCGACCCATTCGGCAGCCGGCTGTTGAAGCTGAGCTCCCAGTCGTTCGAGATGTGTGTATTGATGTCCGAGTTGAAGTCCAGGATCTGCACCAGCCCCCGCTTCTCCGGGTTCAGGTTGTAGATCGTGAGGATCTCCCCGTTCCCGAGCGGGTTGGCCACCTGAAACGGCGTGTAATCGACTGCCGGGTCGATCAGGAGGTTGTCTTCTCCAATCAGGTTGTGGTACGTCCGCCGATACCACCCCGCCGTCACCGACAGTCCAGGCATGAGCTGTCGTTGCACGCTGACTGTGTACTCGTGGTTCGTCTCGCGCTTGATCCCCTCTTCCGGCCGGCGGTCGGGAGCGATGCCGAAGCTCTGATTGTTCGACGGACCGACCTCCCAGTCCTGCACGATGTCGTCGCCATCGGTCGGCCGCGGCACACCCGAGGGCGTGGCCGTCCCTGGCAGCAGTTCGACGTCGAACCAGTCACGCTCGTCCTCGGGCGATCCGCGCAGCGGGTTGTAGCGCTTCGCGAAGCTCCCCGCCATCGGGCGCGTATACAGGTTCGCCCCGAATTTGAGCGCCGTCGTGCCGTCGCCGAACACATCATAGGTCGCGCCAAACCGCGGCACGATGTTGTGCCAGATCGGCAGACCGTCAATCGGCTCGAAGATCTGGCCTTCGACCCATCGACCCCGCTGCTTCCACTGTTCCTTGATCCGGGAGTTGAAGTACTCGTAGCGGAGCCCGGGCGTCATCGTCAGGCGGTTCCACCGAATCGTGTCCTGAATGTAGACGCCCATATCCGCTTTCACGTGCTCCTCGGTCGCGTACGGGCGGATGCTGACCACCGCCAGCTCCGGCACGCCCCTGCGATACCTCTGCTCCGTAAGGTCGCCATGAGACTGCTGATCGTTGCGGTCCTGCCCCCACGACCACTGGAAGCCACCCTTCACGGTATGGCCGCCCGAGATATACGACAGCGCTGCCGTGATGTGCCGGCGATCCGGCAGCGTCCCGCTGTAGTCATCCGTCGCGACCGTCCGCTCGTTCGAGAGAATGTCGAAATGCGAGACGTCCGCGTACCAGTCACCCTTCTGATCCGAGGTTGGATCGTACGCACAGGGCGTCACCACGCAGGTTCTCACGTTCGCCGGCCGCGGCCAGCCCGCCGTCGTCGGGAACGCCGCCGGCTGGTAGCCGGAGTGCAACCGCTCGACGATCTGCGTGAAGCCGAGTTCGAGCAGCACGCGGCTGCTCAGCGTCGAGGTGAGCTTGTACCCCATGTTGTGGTAGTTCGCTTCGCCCCAGTTCCGCCGGCGGGAAGCAAAGGCCGGCTCGATCCCGAACGAGAATTCCCGGCCCTTGTACTTGAACGGCCGATCCAGGAAGCCGCTCACCTTGTGCGACGGCGTTACCTGCCAGGTAAGGCGCAAGAGTGGAATGACGATGTACTGGTCGACGATCGCCTGACTGCCATCCGGCATGAAGGCGTTGAGGACACGTTCGTCGACCGACATCCGCCGGAACGACCCATAGAACCACAGCTTGTTCCGCATGATCGGGCCGCCATACGACGGGTTGAAGTCATGAATGTTCGTGATCCCCGTCGGCGCCTCGACCCCCAGCGCCCGCAGCTCGTCGGTCAGGTTGTCGCTCTGCCACGACCCGTCCGTGAACCCCAGGTAGAACGTCCCCCGGAAGTCGTTGCCGCCGTCGTTCGGAATCATGTTCAACCGGATGCCCCCGGCGGAGACCTCGGCCAGCTGCGAGCTCGTCGTGAACGACGTCTCCGCGAAGTGCGCCTGATTCATGTAGTTCTGAATCGCGCCGTCGCTGAACGCCGGGCTCACCAGCATCCCGTCGATCTGCATCGTCGTGTGCAGGCGGTCGGCGCCGTGCACGCGCATGTTCACCTGCTCCATCATCTGGGAGCCGCCCACGTCCGGCTTGCTCAAGCGGACGCCCTGGGCGAGGTACCCGAACGACTGCGTGTTCCGCGGCGTCGGCAGTGAGTCGAGCAGTTCGCGGTTGATCACTTCCGTGCGCGACGCCATCGAGACGTCCACGAGCGGAGACTGCCCGGAGACCGTCACCGATTCTTCCAACGCCCCGACCGAGAGCTGCACGTTCACGGTCGCCACGAAGTCGGCCGGAAGGACGAGCCCTTCGCGGCGAATCGTGCCGAAGCCCGGGAGACTGTAGACCAGGGTGTAGGTCCCAGGCCGGAGGTCGACGATGGTGTAGCGGCCGTCGCCCTCGCTGAAGACCGTACGGGCGCCCTCGATGAGCACCGGGCTGGTCGCCTCGATCGTGACCCCCGGCAGCACGCCGCCGCTGGTGTCAGTGACGGTCCCGACAACGGAGCTCTGCGCCGCGGCCAGGCCAGGCAGCAGCACGAGTCCCAATATCAGGACCAGAAACGTCACGCTCAATCTTCTTCGCGTCATTGTTCGCCTCCTCGCACAGGGTCGACACGTTGGTCGCGCCAAACGGACTGACCCAAGGCGTGAACGATCGGATGGACGCATCGGATCGCAGGCCTTGCACGTCAGGACGGTCGGTCGAGACTTCGAGCCGGACGGGATTTGTGCGTGGCGGGACTTGCCCGAACGAGCGGTCGTGCCTGCGCCCAGAGACATTGTTTCCCTCTGGGAGCGATGGAACAGGCGGAAGGTAGAACGAGCCGCCGGCTGCGTCAACGGTAATCTACCTGTTAGTCTGACAAGCAGGCACAGGATCCAAACGATTGAATCAATATTGATGAGTTTGCGACCTCGGCCCTATCCGTCTAGACTTCGCAGGTTCGCACTGCTATCCAGTATCAGCATCCACACTGTGCCAATCCGGCGCTTCTGAGGCTGCGGCGCCTGGCAGCAGTTGTTGCCGCCCCAGATCACCTCGAAAGGGAGGGTAGAAACCATGCTCACGACGCCCACCACTTTCGTGCTTGGCGCTGGCGCCAGCAAGCCTTACGGCATGCCTCTCGCCAGTGAGGTAAAAGACTACATCGGCGGCCTGAAGCCTCGCGCCGAGGAATATCGCCTCCTGCTCTCCAGTGGAGTCGATCCCCACGAGCTGAACGACTTGATAGACGACGTGCGGGGCTATCCCCTCCCCTCGTTCGACTCGTACCTGGAGATGCGCAAGTCCGACGCCAAGACAATCGAGATTGGCACGGCCGTTCTGGCCGCCACCATCGGCAAGGCCATCTCGCACGCCAGCGGCCGTGCGGAGATCGGTCAGGACTGGATCGCGTACGTCGTCAGGCAGATGCTGGAGGGCGCGGCCACCTGCCGCTCATTCGCGGAGGGGAACGCAAAGGTCGCCTTCATCACGTTCAACTTCGGCTGGATACTCGAAGCACGCCTCAGGGAACTTCTCAGCCGCGCGTACTCGAGCCACGACGACGTTCAGACTGCGCTCGACAGCCTGCAGGTGCTGCACATGCATGGACGGCTGCCTGCTCTCGACGGCCTCGTCGGCTCGCCGATGTTCGACTCACGCAGTGGGCGGGTACACCCTGGCTGGTGCCAATGGCTGAATGGAGCGAGGCAGGCATTGAACGTGACGTCCGACGCCATATCCGCCTCCACACTGCACGCGGCCCAGGCGCACGTGGCAGGATCGCGGGTTCTCTGCTTTCTCGGCTTCGGCTATCACGCCGACAATCTCAGACAGCTGAACATTCCAGCGGGGCTGCCAGCCACCTTGCCCGGCCAGCACTCGATCTTCGGATCAGCCTATGGTTGCTTCCACGGAGAGCGGGAGCGGATCAAAAGCAGACTGCTGAACCGGATCGTCCTGGGTGGTCAGGATATGGGCTGCCTGGACGTGCTCCGATCGCTGGATGTCTTCCAGGAATGCAGCATGCAGGAGTCTTCGTTCGATCTGACCTGATCGCTGAAGAGAGAGAACGAGCCGGGTCCGCTGCCCGGGATGGGAAGCATCGTCGCGGATGACAGCGCGACGACTGAACGCGGGCAAGGCAGCGGTCGCACGCGCCCGGCAGCGCGTGTACTGGATGCCCGCGTTCAAGCTCCGGGCCAGTGAAGGAGCCGGGATGCGACGGCTTCCCCACGTCCGCCCGTAAATACAGTGCGCATGCTGGTCTACGTATCCTGTCTTCCCGCCGACCGCAGCAGAGGCCGCAATCAACAGAGACGAATGTTGCAAGTGGCGCGACGCCGCGGAAGCGACGGCACGTCAAACGCAATCACGAACGTTTCTGGTCAGTTGTGAGCAGGAGCGGGGCTTGCGTCGAGACAGGACTTACACCGGGCGCGACGAGCTTTCAGCGGGACTTGCAGATCGGCGAGAACGCCGTAGACCCATTCTCCGCGCGAGGAGGCCGTGCGTCAAGCCCGATGTTGCGGCCGGCCGTCACGGCGGTTGGCGCTCAGGGCGCGGCGCGCTCCGTGGCTGGCGCGCGGTGCCACGAGGTCAGGTTCATCGCCGTGTTGATCAAACCGACGTGCGAGAAGGCCTGCGGGAAGTTTCCAGCGAGACGTTTCCGTCCGATGTCGTAGCCTTCCGCGAGCAGGCCGACATCGTTTCGAATCGCCAGCAGGCGCTCGAACTGACGGAGCGCATCGTCATGCCGCCCGAGCAGCTGCAACGTGTCCGCCATCCAGAAACTGCAGAGAAGAAAGGACGCTTCCCCGGGCGGCAAACCGTCCACGTCCTCCACGGTACGGTAACGGTGCACGAAGCCGTCCGTCATGAGGTCCCGTTCAATCGCCGCGACCGTCCTTCGAACCCGTTCGTCTGAGATCGGCAGGAATCCGACGAGCGGCATCATGAGCAGGCTGGCATCGAGCAGGTCCGAACCGTAGTACTGGACGAAGGCTCCGACCTTCGCGTTGTAACCATTGGCGCAGACATCATGATGAATCGCGTCGCGCACGAGCCGCCAGTGATCGAGAGGACCTTCGAGGCCGAACGACTCGATGCCCTTGACCGCCCGGTCGAGGGCCACCCAGGCCATCATCTTGGAGTGAGTGAAGTGGCGCCGCGGCCCCCTCACCTCCCAGAGACCCTCGTCAGGTTCCTTCCACGCGGACTCGAGGTGCGTGATGAGCGCCTTCTCGACGCGCCAGGCATTCTCGTCCGTGGGGACACCCATGCGCCACCCCTGATGCACCGCGTCCAGCATCTCGCCGTAGACGTCGAGCTGCCGCTGTGAGGACGCCGCGTTGCCAATCCTCACCGGGCGCGAGGACTCGTACCCGGAGAGCCACGGCAGCTCCAGTTCCGGCAGACGACGTTCGCCGCGGATCCCGTAGGTAATCTGAATCTGTTCGGGGCGGCCGGCGACGGTCCTCAGCAGCCAGTCGCGCCAGGCGCGCGCCTCGTCCGTGTAGCCGGCGTTCATCAGAGCCAGCAGCGTGAAGGTGGCATCCCGCAGCCAGCAGTACCGGTAGTCCCAGTTGCGCACGCCGCCGAACGACTCGGGCAGGGATGTCGTGGGGGCCGCCACGATCGCGCCTGTCGGTGCGTATGTCAGTGCCTTCATCGTCACCAGCGATCGCACAACCGCGTCGCGCCAGGGGCCGCCGACCGTGCACCGATCCGACCACACCCTCCACCATGTCCCCGTGCGATCCAGCGCCTCCTCGACATCCAGTTCGTCTTCGAGAGCGACGTGGGACGGATGCCACGTCAAGTCGAAGTTGACGTGCTGATTCTCCGAGACGACGAAGTCGGCTTTGGTATGGAAGTTTTCACCGCGGAGGCGGACGTCCGATCGCAGCGTCAGACTGTCGGGACCTCCAATGGCGGAGATTCCCCTGGGCGTGCTCCGCACCCAGGGAACGATGCTGCCGTAATCGAAGCGGATGATCAGTTCGAGTTGCATCGGGACCTGGCCCTTGCGACCGACCACCTTGCGCACCAGATCGGGCAATCGGCTCCGCACAGGCATGAAGTCGATGAGCGAGACCACGCCGTCTTTCGTCGTGAACTCTGTCTCCAGAATCAGCGTGCCGGGGTGGTACCAGCGCCTGACCCCGATCACGTCACCGCGCGGCGAGAGAAGCCAGCGTCCGTTGTCGGGAGTGCCGAGAAGCGCCGCGAAGCAGGCGGAGGAATCGAAACTCGGCAGCGGCAGCCAGTCGATCGATCCATTCCGCCCCACCAGCGCCGCGGTTTCGCAGTCGCCGATGAGCGCGTAGTCTTCAATCGGAAGCATCGGGGCAGGTCCTCGATCCCATTCTAGCGGCCACACCGACGTCACGGACGCTTCACCATCCCTCGCCGGCGCTTGAAGACAACACGGTCCAGCCAGGAGATGGGCCACCGCGGGGCCGGAATGAGCCGGCGCGCGTCGGCCCTGGTCGCGGGCGCACCGTTGATCAGCAGCGGATCGGGACGCTTGTACGTGCCGAATGCCAGGTCGGCAAGGGGAATCCCGAAGAACCCGGCCACGTTCAGATTGCACCTGTAGTTGGCGTGATGCGCCTGATGGAAACCGTAGAACCATCGCCACCAGCGCCCGAATCCCGGGTGTTCGATGCGCGGCTTCCAGAAGGATTCGTACGGCTCGTGGTGCGCAGCATGGAGGATCTCGTACAGGCAGTGCGCGATCGCGATCGCCGCGTAGCCGCCGATCAGGATCGGCAGGCGCGGGAACGAGAAGGCCATCGGCGCAAAGAACGGCGTGAAGAAGGCAAAGAACGGGACGAGCGCCCAGGGCGGGAACGTGGACTGATCGTCGTGCGCCACGTCGGTGATCGGATATGCGCTCCGCACGGTTCCCGACCGCTCGTCGAAGCCGATGAAGGTGAGCTTGTGATGCGTCAAGTGGCTCCGGCACACGCCGCGGAGAAACCTCACGGTCTCGATGTGCAGGATGTAGCGATGGAAGAAGTACTCGCCGAAGCAGAGGACGAGATTACAGACGAGGCACGTGAGGAGGATGGCGCCCCAACCCGCGGCGACGTGCTCGTCCCATGTGGGCCTGAAGAAATGCCGGATGAATGCGAGCAGCAGCGCGAGCTGCGCGCCGACGAATGCCGCGAACCACAGGGGCGCGGCGCGGCTGGCCCTTCGGTTCTCATACGAAAGAAGGTTCAGCCGGCCGGTCCGGCGCCGGCCCGCTGCAGGATTCGCAGGCAACCGCGTGGGAAAGGGGGGACCTGCGGCCAGCAGCGCGGCCGCGAAGCGAGCTTCCGGATCATTCTCTGAGGGAAAGGTTCGAATTCTGTCGCACTCGCATTCAGACACATCGACTCCGTCGCGCGCGGCCGAGCTGCTGGCGCGCGTATCAGTCGGGGGTGTCTCGAGAGCGGCGACACGTAGTCGCTCCTGGAGAGCGGTTGATGGACCTCACCCCCGCGGGTAGCGAACGCATCGGGAATGAAAGGAATCCAGAAACGACACAGGGCGTGTCGCGCCGTAGATCCGCCCTCCCACGAGGCGTCCAGGTCGTGCTGCCGACTGGAATGTCGGAGGTGCGGGCAGGTTTTCGGACTTACGAGCAAGCCGGCGAGGTGCCGGCGCCTACTGGCCGTCGCTTCCCAGTCCAGAGGACCAGTGCTTCTGACGGCGTTCGTTCTCGATTACCGCTGCGGGGCAGTCCCAGATTCGCACTGGGTTCCCTTTTAAGTCCGGCCCTGAAGGGGCCAGACGCCAACACGCCGCCTACTATGCCGATGGCCGTGCGCGTTTGTCAAAGCACGCGGCAGCGGGAGGCGGTCGTCACTGTCGCAGCGGTCGATCAATCCTTGCTTATCGCCCCTGCGGCGCCGCAGGTTCCGGATTCGGCTTGATGAAGAGCTCGATGACCTGCACCGGCGCATTCGTCCTGTTGGTGAAGGTATGCGTCTGCCGCCGCATCATGTAGTACGCCTGCCCCGGGACGGTGGTCACCGCAGGCTCCTTCTCGACCCTGAGCTCGAGCGATCCCGTGACCGGCACCATCATGTGAAACGTCACGTCGTTGTGAGCGTGAGGCCGGCGGACCGCGCCCGGCTGCAGCGTCACCTGCAGCACACGAACGTTCGCGTTCTCCAACACGTTGATGAAGTTGACGCCCGGATCGGGATTGCCCGTCTGCCCCACGCTCGTGCCACCGCCTGCAGGAGCGGGAGCCTGCCCGGACGGCGCCGCCGGCTGTCCGGCCGGTGGCTCGGCACCAACAGCAGTTGCCGCCAATCCACAGAGCACGAGTGACAGTCCGACGAAGTTCCTCAGCATGCGAGTCTCCTCGATGAATCGTGCGTCACGTTGCACTCAGACATCCTCTACCGGAAATCGCAATTCAGCCGGCAGTTCCTGCCACGGATTCGTGCACGACGGCCCGGCCGTGAAGCGGATCCGCGGCGCGCCGCGATCGGAGACGACGACGATCTGCGCGGAGCGTGTTCCATAGGGGCCGGCGTGAACACACGCGGCTCCTGTCTCGAGAGGGCGGGCGGCCCCGCGTGCACCGGCCCTGTGAGGGATCTCGTGCGATGCGAGCAGCGACTCCAGCCGATGCGTCAAGGCGTCGAGCTCACCGGGAGGGTTGCCGAGGAAGGCTCGCACGAAGTCTGACTTCGGTGATGGTCCAAGCGGATGATTCTCCAGGACGTGGATTCCGGGCGCGAGCGATTCAACGCGCGGACGCCCTGCGGTCGAGAGGTCAATGTAGGCGAGGGCCTCGCGATCGCCGCACAGGATCCAGCATGGGTTGAACTCCTCGGAGCGAATCGACGACTGAAGTGCGCGCGCAGCGTCGAGCGCGCCTGGAGATCGCGCAAGGAGCAGCGGCAACTCGCCGCGGGAGCGCTTCGGAACGGCCGGAGGCGCGATCATTGGAACGTTGGTCAGTCCGGCCACGAGTCCGGACTCGCTGGTCGCCAGCCACGTTCCTCCGGCGCGTTGGTCGCGGCCGCCTCGGATTCGCGGCGCCTCCGAGAGGGAGGTCATGGCGACCGCAGGACGTTCGAGCCACTCGTCACGATTGGAGGCGACCACCAGCGGGTATCCTGGAATCACCCGCCACAGCATGACGAGGAGGCACATGCCTCGATGCTACCCCCGGCCAGCACCCCGATGGACGAACGAAATGGCCATCGACCCTTCACCGACTGCCGGGTAGAGCAGCACAATCATGGGACCATGCTGCCACACCGACGGCACGCTGATGACGTCGTCGCGGAGCTCCGAACCGACATCCGGAGTGGCCTGACCGACGCCGAAGTCACCTCGCGACTTGAACGTGACGGGCGCAACGAGCTCGCGACTGAAAAGGCGACTCCGGCGTGGGCGCGGTTCCTCGCGCAGTTCAAGGACGTACTGGTCGTCCTGCTGCTCGCTGCCACGGGCATCTCCGCTGGCCTGTGGGCCTATGAGCGTGACGCGGGCCTCCCGTACGAGGCGATTGCCATCCTGGCGGTTGTTCTGCTCAACGCCGCCCTGGGCTACGTTCAGCAGGCACGCGCCGAGGCCGCAGTCGCGGCCCTGCGAGCGATGTCCGCAGCGGACGCTGCGGTCATTCGCAACGGAGAACGGCGCAGCATCCCCGCTGCGGAGATCGTCCCCGGCGACATCATCCTGATCGAGGAAGGCGACACCATCCCGGCCGACGCGCGGCTGCTGGAATCGACGGCTCTGCAGACCGCTGAGGCCGCGCTCACCGGCGAAAGCCTGCCGGTGTCCAAGGACACCGATGTCATCGGCGACGACGTCGCGCTGGGTGACCGCCACAACATGCTCTTCAGCGGGACGGCAGTCACCTACGGACACGGCAAAGCTGTCGTGACCGCGACTGGCATGCAGACCGAGATGGGACGCATCGCCGGGCTGCTGAAGGCGACACAGGACGAGCCGACGCCACTTCAGCGAGAGCTCGATCGAACGGGCAAGCTCCTCGGGATCGTTGTCGTCGTCATTGCCGTTGTCATGGTCGCGACGATCGTCATCGTCGAGAACGTCCGGGCCCTGCCTGCCGTGCTCGACGTGCTCATTCTCGGTGTGGCGCTGGCCGTGGCGGCGGTGCCTGAAGGGCTGCCGGCCGTGGTCACTGCGGTCCTTGCGATCGGCGTTCAACGAATGGCGCGCAGGAACGCGATCGTCCGGCACCTGGCCGCTGTCGAGACGCTGGGGTCGGCGAGCGTCATCGCTTCGGACAAGACGGGCACGCTGACAAGGAACGAAATGACCGTGCGCGTCGTGGTGACGGCGAGCGGGCGCGTGACGTTCGGGGGCTCGGGGTACGCCCCCGATGGTGGCGTGGAACGAGACGGCGGTGGCCCCATCGAAGGAGCCCTCCAGGTCGAACTGGAACGCGCGCTCTGTGCCGCCGATCGCGCGAACAACGCGGTCGTCGAGGTGCGCAGCGGCCGGTGGACCGTGCAGGGAGACCCGACCGAGGGAGCGCTGCTTGTTGCGGCGCGGAAGGCGGGCTTGCAGGCCGAGGCGCTCGACGCGCGTCTTCCGCGCGTGAGCGAGGTGCCGTTTTCGTCCGGGCGAAGACTCATGAGCACCGTGCATCGCGACGCCGAGCAACAGGATGGGTGGGTGGTGTTCACCAAAGGGGCCCCTGACGTCCTCCTGACCCGCTGCAGTTGCGAGCTCGTGAATACCGAGCGCCGCCGGCTGACGCCGGAGCGCCGGGCGGAGATCCTGGAGGTGAACGACGCGCTTGCCGGTCAGGCGCTGAGGACGCTCGGCGTCGCCGCCCGGTGGCTGTCGGGCGATGCAATCGCGGGGCGCGCCGCTCACCCGGATGAAAGCGTCGAACAGGACCTGGTGTTCGCCGGGTTGATCGGCATGATCGACCCGCCGCGAGCCGAAGCCCGGGAAGCGGTCGCGCGAGCGCGACGCGCGGGGATTCGTCCGCTCATGATCACCGGCGATCACCCGCGAACGGCCGCTGTCATCGCTCAGGAACTTGGCATCGCCGAGGACTGCCGCGCCATCACCGGAGGGGAGCTCGAGAAGCTGACGAACGAGGCACGTGAGGCCACGGTTGCCACCGTCTCGGTCTACGCGCGCGTCAACCCCGAGCACAAGCTGCGGATCGTCGAGGCCTTGCGCCGAACGGGGGCGGTCGTGGCCATGACGGGCGACGGCGTGAACGATGCGCCAGCGCTCAAGAAGGCTGACATCGGCGTGGCGATGGGCATCGCAGGGACGGACGTGTCAAAGGAGGCGGCCGACATCGTGCTCGCCGACGACAACTTCGCAACGATTGTCGCGGCGGTGGAAGAGGGCCGCGCGATCTTCGCGAACATCCGGAAGTTCCTGCGCTACCTGTTGTCTTCGAATATCGGAGAGGTGCTGACGATGTTCTTCGGTGTCCTGCTTGCGGACCGCATCGGTCTGCAGGCTGAGGGCGGCGCCGTTGTCCTGCCGCTGCTGGCTACGCAGATCCTGTGGATCAACCTGGTCACCGATGGACCACCGGCGCTTGCACTGGGCGTCGACCCGGCCGGCGACGACCTGATGCAGCAACGCCCACGTCCTGTCGGCGAAGGCGTGCTCACCCCGCAGATGTGGCGCGGCATCGCCTTCGTCGGAGTCATCATGGCAGCTGGCACGCTGTTCGCGCTCGACGCCTCCT
>JBFWPD010000062.1:0-13368 GCA_050250175.1 Vicinamibacterales bacterium | reverse complement strand
CCGGGAGCGGCTCGTCGTCTTCGAGCGTGACCGCGACCTGACGGAGCTCAGCCGCGGCGACCGCTGCCGAACTGAACCGGTTGCTGCGCTCCGGCGCAAGCATGCGTCCCACCACGGCATCCACCCGCTCCGGCAAGGACGAATTGAGCGATGAGGGCGCCGACACTCCGTGTGCGTTCTCTCGCTGAGTCGGAGCAATGCCGGTGAGCATCTCGAAGAGCACGAGGCCGAGATCGTAGATGTCATCGCCCGTGGCCGCTGTCGCGGGTCCGTCGTGTCCGGGGTCGGCAATCCACGCGGCAAACGCCGGTTCCATGACCTTGGCGCTGCCCTTCGGCGTCACGACGATGTTGTCGGCGCGGATGTCCCCGTGTGCCATGCCGTGGGCATGCGCCTGCGCCAGTCCGTCTGCGACCTGGGCAGCGAGTTCGATCGCCCGGCGCGTGTTGATCGGCCGGCCGCTGACGAGAACCCTCAGCGATTGTCCTGGCACGTACTCGGAGACAAGAAACAGGTCGCCCTGCTGCTCACCGATCTCGTAGAAGGCTGCCACGTGCGGATGCGAAAGCGCGGCGGCAGCGCGCGCGTCCTCCAGCAGACGCCGGCGCTGGCTCTCATCGCGGAACGCGTCGTGCCTGACGACCTTCACCGCGACCGTCCGGCCAAGCCGTGTGTCACGGGCGCGGTACACGTCGCCGATGCCGCCGGCCCCCAGCCGTTCGAGGATCTTGTAGTGGCCGAGGGTATCGATCATCGAGTCACGTCAGCGGCCAGGCGGCGCAGAAATGATCTACTTCCTCGGTTTTGAAGGCCGCATCTCGACCCGGCTCGCCAGACTGCGGCCCGGCGTGCGCAACAGGTCGAGCACGACCTCGGCGACGTCCGCGGCAGCAATCTTCCAGTCGGCACCGGACTTCTCGGCGTGTCCGGAGAAATCGGTCGCCACCGATCCGGGCATCACATAGCTCACGCGAATGTCGTCGTAGCGGAGCTCCTGCATCAACGCTTCGCTGAACGCATTCAATCCAGCCTTGGACGCACAGTAGGCGGCGCCACCGGCGAATGCATTCCTTCCGGCCAGGCTGCTGATATTGATGATGTAGCCGCCGCCGCGCTTTCGCAGATGCGGCACCGCTGCGTGACAGGTGTTGTAGACACCGGTCAGATTCGTGTCGACGACGCGGGCCCACTGCTCCGGCGTCATCTCGGCGACCTCGACGAACCCCCCAACCCCCGCGTTGTTGATCACGATGTCGAGGCCGCCGAAGCGCGCATTCGTCGCGGCGACCGCTCGCTCGACCTCGGCATAGCTCCGGACATCCGCCCGCAGCGTCTCGAGGAGCCCCGGACCTGCGCCGTCGATGCTGGCGTGCGCCTGCCTCAGGTGACCATCGTCACGGCCCGTGACGGCGACGTTTGCCCCTTCGACGACGAGGGCACGCGCGATCGCCAGGCCGATACCACGTGACCCTCCAGTGACGAAGGCAACTTTGCCGATGAGGGACATGACCCTAGAATACCGCGACGATGTTTGACGTGGCGATTGTGGGCGCCGGAGAGCTTGGTGGCACGCTGGCCTCGCTTCTGGCAGGATGCGATGTTGCGCGGTCGGTGCACCTGATCGACGTCAAGCCGCTGGTCGCGGCAGGCAAGGCTCTCGACATCGCGCAGTCCACGCCCATTCTTGGCTTCTCGACGAGCGTGACGGGGAGCGCGGAGATCAACGCCGCTGCAGGAGCGGGCGTCGTCGTCCTTGCTGATTCGGCAAGCGGAGCTGAGTGGTCGCTCGACGACGGAGCTGCACTACTCAAGAGGCTGGCGTTCGGGGCATCGGGCAGTGTGATTGTGTGTGCCGGTGCGAGTCATCGGGCACTGGTCGAACATGGCGTGCGCGTGCTGAAGTTTCCGAGAACGCGGCTGATCGGATCGGCGCCTGAAGCGCTCGCCGGCGCGCTTCGAGCGTTGGTGGCACTCGAAGTAAACGGTTCGCCTCGAGATGTCGCGCTGACGGTGGTTGGGGTGCCGCCGGAGGGCGCCGTCGTTCCGTGGGGCGACGCGACGATCGGTGGCATCTCTGCTTCCCGCGTACTCGACGAGCCGACCAGACGCCGGCTCGCCGCGCGCGTCGTGCCGCTTTGGCCGCCCGGCGCGAATGCGCTTGCGGCGGCGGCGGCAGTCGTGCTGACCGCCATCCTCGGACGGTCGCGCCGGCGTCTTTCCGTATTCGTGGGACCTGACGATTCGCACGGCACGAAGGCGCGCGCAGCCGCGCAACCCGTGCGCCTCGATGCGAATGGGATCGCGCACGTGGAGCGACTTCCTCTGACCGGTCGCGATCAGGTGGACTTCGACAACGCCGTCCTGCTATAGCAAATGAAGAGTGAAGAGTGCAGATTGAAGATTGGAGACCGTCCCGTGGCGTCACCACGAAACTCACGAGACTCGTGAAGGATCAAACTGGCCCTTCCTGTTTTCGTGTGTTTCGTGGTGGATCCCTCGGTCCTGTTTCAGCGTGGACAGGCCACTAGGTGCCGTAGATCGGCCGGTGCAGCGTCAGACCGCCGGCGAAGTCTGCAAGCTGCCGCCTGAGGATCAAACGTCCGCGATGCAGGCGTGACTTGAGCGTCTGATCCTTCACGTGCAGCCTCTTGCTCGCCTCTTCGGTGGACAGCCCCTGAATGTCGCGCAGCATGACCGGTTCGCGATAGATCGGGGGCAGGTCGAGAATCGCCTGAATGACCCGCTTCCGCATCTCGGCGCGGAAGACCTGCTCATCCGCCATGTCGGACCAGTCGGCAGGGTCGTTTCGCGACGTCTGACCGTCCGCGGTGGAGGCAATCTGATCGGATTTCTGCTGCGACCTCTGGTAGCTCGCTGTCCGGAGCCGCGACATCGCCGTGTTGAAAGTGATCCGGTAGATCCAGGAAGACAGCGCCGCGTCGCCTCTGAACTCGCCCACCTTCCGGTAGACCTTATACAGAACGTCCTGCGTCACTTCTTCCGCGTCCTCGCGATTGCGCAGATATCTGAGCGCCAACTGGTAGATCCTCGCGCTGAAGGCGTCGGCGAGGTCGCCAAGCGCCGCAGGATCTCCTGACTGGAGCCGTTCGAGCAGCTGGGTGTCCGTGGCGGAGGCTGTCATCTGGGTTTTGTCCTTTGTCAGCGACGTAAACCCCAGACGCGGCGAAAATATTCCACACGTGAACTATCTACGCAAATGACTGCAAATAAGAGGCTTGACGTAATCTACCTGAGGGCGAGCCCGATGAGGAGGGTGGGACCGATGACTCCGACCGCCAGGATGAGGCCCAACAGGGCAACGGCCCCCGGGCGTCCGAAGTTCAAGGTCCATCGGCGCCCCTGGCGGGTGGGGACGAACAGCGCCGGGTCCGCCGGGTTCGCGTAGAGCAGGCCGAACCTCCAGTGTTCAGCGACGAAAGGCCGTGGCGCCGGACGCCCGAGTCGAACGTGTGCGCGCGTTGCGACGATACCGGTCAGGACGAAGCCCAGCAATTCGAAGATCACATACAGACTGCCAAGCCCCGCCCGGCCAGTCGTCCACATGCCGACGAGGGCGACTGCTGCGTAGCCCTGGAATGCCACCCAGATCGTTGCAATGAGAGCGACGGCCTCGGCTGCCGTCGATGCCGCCAGGACGTCCGCTGCGCGGGGATCATGAAAGCCGCGCTTCCTCGAGAGCAGCAGAGCCGTGATGCTTCCGAGCGTCGCGGCCAGTGCGACCTGCACGAAGACCGGCATCAGTACGCGCGGCATCGTGCGGAACTGCCATCCGTTCGCTGCGCCATTCGATCGGAAGTGCACCGGCAACAGCCACGGCAGCGAGGGATACTGCAGCACGAGAAACAGTGCGGTTGCCAGGATGGAAGCAACCATCACGCGCACCGCGAATCGCGTGGTCGAAGTCGCGGGGACCAGTACCGACTGGGCGGCGATCATCGAGCGCTCCCTGCAGCAACCTGCGCAGGCGACAGGGCACGCTCGAATACTTCACAGAACTGCGCGGCAATGCGCGATTCGATCTCGGAGCGGCTGGCCTGAACGCCAAGACGGGAAAGAGACGTGACTCCGCGGTCAAAAATGCCGCACGGCACGATGAGATCAAAATACTCCAGATCGGTCGTGACGTTCAGTGCAAACCCATGGCTCGTGACCCAACGCGAGATTCGCACGCCGATCGCCGCAAGCTTCGAGCCGGACACCCAGATTCCCGTCAGACCAGGCAACCGTGAGGCCCCGATGCCGAAGTCGCCAACCGCACGAATCAGCACCTCTTCGAGGTCGCGCATGTAGCGGTGCACATCCTGTCTATCGGGCCTGAGGTCCAGAATCGGATAGCCCACGATCTGTCCGGGACCGTGGTACGTGACGTCGCCGCCACGGCCCGTCTCGTGCACCTCTCTCCCACGCTCCTTCCGCGAGTCAGCGGGCGCAAGAATGAGCGATCGTCCTCCATCACCCCGGACTCCCACCGTGAGCACATGCGGGTGCTCGACGAAAATCAGCAGGTCGCCGATCCGGCCAGCTCTCCGCTCCTCGACGAGCGAACGCTGCAGGTCGAGCGCCTCGGCATAGTCCATCCGACCGAGCTGCCGGACTTCGAGGCTTCGCATGCTAGGCGGCGCCGGGATCCCACGTCTCGAGCGCGTGCTTGACGGTGGACATGAATTGATCGCCGACGGCACCGTCGACGATCCGATGGTCGTACCCGAGCGCGAGATACGCCATCGTCTCGATGACAATCGCATCGTTCACGACGACGGGGCGCTTCTCAATGGTTCCGACGCCGAGAATCGCGACCTGCGGCTGATTGATGATTGGCAGCCCGAACTGCGCGCCGAGCGCACCTGGATTGGTGACCGTGAATGTTCCGTGTGCGACCTCTTCCGGCTTGAGATGCTTCTGGCGCGCACGTTCTGCCAGGTCGACGATCTCGCGGCTCAGGTCGAGCAGATCTTTCTTGTCCACGTTGCGGATGACCGGAACGATCAGGCCCCAGTCGAGCGAAACGGCAATGCCGATGTTGACGTCGTCGTGATACCGGATGGCGTCGCCCTCGACCGAGGCGTTCAGGACGGGGACGGAGCGCAGCGCGTCTGCTGCAGCCTTCACGATGAACGACAGATAGGTGAGCTTCGCCCCTTCCTGTTCGTACGCCGCCTTTCTCGCCGAGCGAATCTGCGTGACACGCGAAAAGTTCACTTCGAAGACGGAGTGCACGTGAGCCGATGTCCGCCGGCTCTCCACCATGTGCTCTGCGATCTTTCGTCTCATCACCGACATCGGCTCGAGCCTGCCGGCTCCGGCAGGGGCGGAAGCTGCAGCCGGAGCAGTGCCTGGACGTGCACCGACGAATGCGAGGACGTCGTCCTTCGTCACCCGGCCGCCGAGGCCGGTGCCCTTGACCTGCGCGAGGTCGACGTTATGTTCGGCCGCAAGCTTGCGAACCAGCGGCGACGACCGTTGATTGGCGTCGGCTGACGCTGATTGACCGCCAGACAGGGGTTCGACCGGCCGGCTCGCTCCCGATGGCGCTTCAGGAGGGACTCCTACGTTGCCTGACGCCGCTGCGGCGGCAGAGGCAGCGGGCTGGGAACCGGGAGAGCCGATGATCGCCACGACGCTGTTCACCGGCACCGTCTCGCCTTCTGCGTGCCTGATCTCCGTCAGGACACCTGCGACTGGCGACGGGATCTCGGCGTCGACCTTGTCGGTTGAGATCTCGAAGAGCGGTTCATCACGCTCGACCGTCTCCCCGACCTTCTTGATCCAGCGGACAATCGTCCCTTCGGCGATCGACTCGCCCATCTGCGGCATCACAACATCGGCCATCGGGGCACCATGCACATCTGGAAATCTGGTGATCTGGGAATTTGCGAAGTCCTGCCGGCTGTCCATCAAATGGGACTGAGTCTCACTTTGTTCCGATCGACGCCCGACATTACGTTACCAAATCACCGGCTGGCCGAATTCCTCTGTCAGGAATCGCGTCTGAGAGTTGTCAGCGGGATGAACGACGTGGGAGCCTGCGCCGCCGGGGGCCCTTCGGGTTCAGGGTCCGTTCGACCTTCCAAACGAGCGAGGCGGGCGCGCAACTGACCGTACTCGTATCGCAGTTCCCAGGACGTCTCGGTCAGTCGTTCGAGGCGGCGCGAAAGGGTCCGAACCCTGAAGAAGGCCATCACGGCAACGAGCAAGGCAATCGCAACGACAATGCGCTCTAACATCAAGAGGTTCAGTACGTTACTGAACGGCTTGCAACGGTGTCAACCGCCTGCGACAATACGGCCGGCCTTGCTTTCCCCACCATGAGCCACACTCCCAAAACTGTCCTTGTCGTGGACGACGATGAGGGGATGCGGGACACGCTGACCGCCATTCTCAAGCGGGACTACAGGGTCCTGCGTGTGGCGACCGGCGAGGCGGCTCTGCCGATTCTCAACAAGGAAGATGTCGATCTGCTCCTTCTTGACGTCCGGCTCCCCGGCATCAGCGGGTTCGAGGTGCTGCGGATCGTCAAGGAGAACTACAGCCTGATCGAAGTCCTGATGATCTCGGCCATCAACGAGGTCGAGACCGCCGTGCAGGCCATGAAGCACGGCGCCTATCACTACATCACCAAGGATTTCGACTACGACCAGCTTCGCTCGCTCGTCGCCAACGCCAGCGAGCGTCAGGATCTCAATCGCCAGGTGATGACCTTGTCGGCGCAGGTCGCCGATCAGACCGAGCGGGAGTTCATCGTCGGCGCGAGCCGGGCTGCGCGCGACATCGTCGACCTGGTGCAGAAGATCGCGAAGCTGTCGGCCACCGTGCTGATTCTCGGCGAGAGCGGCACCGGTAAGGAGCTGCTGGCGCGACTGATACATCGCGAAGCCGGCGATCCCGAGGCGCCTTTCATCGCAGTCAACCTGGCGGCCATCCCTCGAGAACTGGCCGAAAGCACCTTGTTCGGCCATGAGCGCGGCGCGTTCACCGGTGCTCACCGCCAGCAGCTGGGCAAATTCGAACTGGCCTCCAACGGCACGCTGTTCCTGGATGAGATCGGCGACCTGCGGCTCGACCTTCAGGCCAAGCTGCTCCGCGCCATCCAGGAGGGGGAAATCGAGCGTGTGGGCGGAGCCAAGCCAATCAAGACAGACTTCCGCCTCATCGCCGCCACGAATGTCGACCTTGAAAAAGCTGTGAAAGAAGGTCGATTCCGTGAAGATCTCTACTACCGCATCAACGTCATTCCGATTAAGCTGCCTCCGTTGCGGGAGCGAACCGACGACATCCCTCAGCTCGCGGACTTCTTCCTCAAGCGCTACAACACGCGCTTCCGGAAGCGGGTGCGCGGCATCACCGACCAGACAATGGCGATGCTGCAGCAGCACTGGTGGCCGGGCAACATCCGCGAGCTCGAGAATCTGGTCGAGCGGCTCGTCGCAGTGACGGACAAGGAGTACCTCTCGGAAGAGGATCTGCCGCTCGAGTTCCATTTCGCTCAGCTGGAACCACGGGGGACCCGGGCTGGGAATCTCTTCGAGGACGCAACCAACACGTTCGAGCGCAACTACATCCTCCGGGCGCTCGAAAAGTGCGGGTGGAACGTGACAGCGAGTGCCGAGTATCTCGGCATCCCACTGAGCACGTTGAAGTACAAGATGGACAAGCTCGACGTCAGGCAGCTTGCCCGTCGGCTCCGCGGCGCCTGACCCGTCGCCCTCCGGCGTCCACGCATCGCCGTCAGCGAAAAACTGGCCTGGCGGCCAGTCATTTGCCTACACGTCGCAATCCCCTGAGCCACCGCCACTAATCAACGGCTCTCCCGGAAACCCCTTCTCTCCGAAGGGCAACCGCTTGTCCGTTTGAGCGTCGCCGAAGCTCACGCGTCGTCCGCGTGATCGAGCGGAACCCGGCGATCTGCCAGCAATTCTTCCATTCACGCGCCGCGGCCCGGCGTTGGAACACTCGTTGCTATTTGTGATGGCCATCGGTGTGTCTCAGTTGTAAGGCCATAGACAACCGGCCCCGTTTCCTTTTCCACCGCAGCTAGCGACTAGCGGTCTGTCCACGTGGGAGCGTGACGTGCAGTCTTCCATGTTCAATCTTCGTGTCCCTCTCGAGACGAGCGGAGAGGTGTTCCTGATGAACACTCTCACCGACGCGCAGCTCCTCGTCTCGTCCGACGTGGCGGCGCTGCTCGACAGCTGCCCGGACGCGGAAGAACTGAGCCGCCTCTCGCCCGAACGACGCGACGAGACGTCGGGGGCAATCGACCTGCTTCGCGAGCATGGGTTTCTGGTCTCCAGTCACGACGCCGACCGCCGCGAGCTCGATCGCTATCTCACGGACGTCAAGACCAACACCTCGGAGCTCAACATCACCGTCCTCACGACGCTGCAGTGCAACTTCGCGTGCGACTACTGCTTCCAGGGTGATCACGGCGACTACAACAAGTTTGCCGAGAAGATGTCGCTCGAGACTGCGGCCCGCCTCGCCGAGTGGGTCGAACGCGAGATGGATCGGATCCACCCCGAGAGGTTGTTAGTCACGTTCTTCGGTGGCGAGCCGCTGCTGAATCTGCCGGTGATGTACTTCCTCGCCGAGCGCTTCTACAGCGCGGCCGTGGAGCGCGGCATCGACGTCGGCCAGAGCATCATCACCAACGGCCTGCTGCTCACCGAAGACGTCGTCGATCAGATGCTGCCCTATGCATTCAAGGGCGCGAAGATCACCCTCGATGGCGACCGCGACACCCATAACCGTCTGCGGCCTCTTCGGGGAGGCCAGGGCACGTTCGATCGCATCATCGAGAACGTCCGCCGGGTCGCCGGCAAGTGTGCGATCTCAATCGGCGGAAACTTCGACGAGACTTCGGCGGACAGCTATCCGGCCCTCCTCGACTTCCTCAGAGAGCAGGACTTCGCGGACACGCTGATCAAGGTCAACTTCAAGCCGATCGTCCGCAATCCCGAGACTCCCGCCGCGACCGTGCCCACGAAGCTCAAAGGCATGTTGCCGCTGATCCCTGTTGCGGCTGACGGGCGTCCTTTGAAGCCGCTCGGCGGCACCTGCATGACGGCGGCTGGCGACGGCGGTGGCACGAGCTGCGATTCGTGCGACTTCCTCGACGACAAGATGACCTTCCTGCGCGACGAAGCGCAGAAGCGGGGCTTCCCGACCCCAGACGGCGTGCACAACGGTCCGTGCCACGTGCACATGGATCACGCGCACACGATCGGCCCCGATGGTTCGCTCTACGCCTGCCCGGGGTTCACGGGTGAGAAAGCCCGATCCACGGGACACATCGACGATCGCCTCGAAGCGCATCGCGTCGCCTCGCGCGCGGCCTTCGATCGTCTGAGTCCCTGGAAAGAGTGCGGAGATTGCGCGTTCATTCCCGTGTGTGCCGGGGGATGCGTCGTGGCGTCGCACACAACGCTCGGTGACATGAACCTGCCGACATGTCACAAGCGCAGCTACGAATCGGCACTTGTGTCGCTGGCCCACCAGGTCGCCAGCGCCGCGTAGGGAGACTACAATGAAGATCAAGATTGTCAAGAAAGCTGTCGTTGATGCCAAGCCGAGCGGCTACTGCCCATACTTCGTGGACGACAACGGGGCGCCCCGAAGATAGCTCCCCCGAGTGTCTGACCAGCAGATTTAGCAAGACAAGGCTCGGAGGCGGGCTGCCGGCTCTCGTGTCGGCAGCGTTGTTAGTGGGTGTGGCCGGGTGCGTTCGATCGAACGACCCGGCCCCAGGCCCGCCCTCATCCACGATCAGAATTGGTTTTGGTCTCACGAGCGGCGCGGACACCCGAGCCGGCATTCGTCAAGTCCTCGCAAATGTCGAGTCAGAGGGGTTGTTGACCTACGGTCCAGATGGTCGACCACAACCGCGGCTCGCCGAGGGTTGGAGCCTCTCGCCCGATGGGCTCACACTCCGAGTGCAGTTAACCCCCGGCGTCTTGTTCCACAACGGAACCCCCGTGACAGCGGCGATAGCTCGTGACGTGTTGCTCGAGCAGCTGCCCGTCTTCATTGGCCCGGCAATGGACGAAATCGAGACGTTGAGTGCAGTATCCGAAACAGAGCTTGAGTTTCGCCTACGCCGAAGGTCTTCGTTCGTGCTCGAAGGGTTGGACTCGCCAATTCTCAGCGGCGATATCGAACCGGTCGGCACAGGCCCATTCAGACCAACGGGTTCCGTCGAAGATGGCAGGGCCGAGATGGTGGCAAACGCCGAATACCATCGAGGTCGTCCGCTGATCGACCGTGTGGTCGTAGAGCAATATCCGTCGGTCCGATCGGCATGGGCTGGCCTACTTCGTCAGGAAGTGGACATGGTGTACGAGGTCGGCGTAGACGCTGTCGACTTGCTCCAACCTTCCTCAGGCGTCAACGTCTACTCGTCTCCACGTCCATACGTATTGGCGGTCATTCTCAATCTCGCCAAGCCGCATCTGAAGGATCCTGCGTTCAGGCGCGCGCTCAATGCTGCCATCGATCGAGAAGCGCTAGTGGCCGAGGGTTTGAACGGGCACGGCAGCCCAGCCGATGGGCCCGTATGGCCATATCATTGGGCCTACAGCGAGTCATTGCCGAAGTTCACGTATGCTCCTCGCCGTGTCGGCGTGAACGCGCGGTTGTCCCTCCTCTTCACTGAAGCATCGCACGAGCGTCTGGCTCTGATGCTGCAGCGTCAGCTTCAAGCGATCGGAGTTGACTTGACCCTGGAGACAGCGCCACTTGATCAAGCCATCTCCCGAGTCATTCGTGGCGATTTCGACGCGTTCCTTATAGACGCTGCGCATGGCCCGATGATGGTGAGGCCCTACCTCATGTGGCATTCACGCGCTCCAAGAAATTGGGGACACTTCTCGAGCGCCGAGGTAGACCAAGCCTTTGAGACCATTCAGCGGGCTCCAGACGATGAGGCGTACAGAGCCGGAGTTGCGGCCTTCCAGCGTGCAATTGTCAATGACCCTCCCGCGATATTCCTGACATGGGGCGAACGATCGAGAGCGGTGAGTTCAAGCTTCGAGGTACCGGCGGAACCGAACCGCGACATATTCCCCACCACGCTTCGCCTGTGGCGACCAGTCGACGCGAGGACCGCCACCCAGAATTGAGCCCTCATGGCCGTCGGCATCCGGCACATCGCCACACGCCTCGTCATATTTCTGGCCGGCGCCGCCGTCCTCCCTCTGGTTGCCTATGGATTCGTGTCGCTTATCTCGCTCCAGCGCGGCACGCAGACTTCGGTCGGCGCCGGTAACCTGAACGTCGCGACACGCGCGGCCGAAGAGATTCGCCGCTATATCACCGGGAACGCCGACATCCTGCGCGCGCTCGCGGCCGACCTGCAGGACAGCGGCCTGGATACCTGGCAACAGGATCGGATCCTCAAGAACTACGTCCTGCAGTTCCGTGAGTACCGAGAGATCACGCTGTTCGATCAGAGCGGCGCGATGGTCGCCACCAGTCGCGTCGGTCAACCGCGAGTCGGAGTCCCCGAGAACCCGGCCGCCACAATCAACAACGTGGTGATGTCGCCGATTCGTCTCGACGCGGAGGAACTGCCGACGGCGGTGTTCGCTGTTCCCCTCCGCCGGCTCGGTCAGCCATCGGGATGGCTCGTCGGCGAGATCAACCTTGAAGAGATGTGGCGGATGGTCGACCAGATTCGCATTGGCGAGCGCGGCTATGCCCTGGTGGTCGGCCCCGATGGCACGCTCATCGCGCACGGCAACCCGGACCGAAAGGCGCTCATCGCCCAGGCGCAGAGTTTCTCGAGCCACCCTCTCGTGACCGGCCCGGCGGCACAGACCAGCCAGGAATACCGGGGCGATGATGGCGAGGAACAGCTGGGAGTGGCTGCGCCAATCGAGACACTCGGCTGGACGGTCGTCGTCGAACAGCCGACTGAGGAAGCTTACGCCAGCGCCACGGCGCTCCAGCGTCAGCTTCTCGTCGTCATTGGCGTCGCGCTCCTCGTGATGATCGGCTTCGGCCTGTGGTCGAGCCGCCAGTTTCTCAATCCAATCTTCTCGCTCCAGCGTGCGACGACCTCGGTCGCGGCCGGCAATCTGCAGACACGCGTTGCCATCACGACGCGCGACGAGTTTGCCGACCTCGGCAATTCGTTCAATCGCATGGCCGACCGGCTCGTCGAGCTGCAGGAAGACGTAAAGCGCCAGGAGCGGCAGGCGATGTTCGGACGCATTGCCGCTGGCCTCTTCCACGATCTCGCACACCCCATTCAGAACATCGGCAACAGCACGAAGCTGCTGATGCGCGACGACCTCGACGCAGAGTCGAGGACCACCTTCCACAAGACGATCGAACGCGAGCTCGCATCGCTGCGCCGGTTCATGGACGATCTGCGGAACGTCGCCAAGCCGAAGCCGATCGAGCGGTTTCCGGTGGACGTGAATGTCGCGATGACCGACATGGTCGAAGCCATGCGCCCGGAGGCTCAACGCGTGGAGGTCGCCCTGGAGGGCAACTTCGCGCGCGCCCCCGTCATCATCGAAGGCGATCGATTCGCTCTCGATCGCGTCTATCGCAACCTGATCTCGAACGCGATCCAGGCTACGCCGCCCGGAGGCCGCGTCTCGGTTGTCACCAGACGAACTGACGATCGCGTGGAGATTGTCGTCGAGGACACCGGATCGGGCATCTCCGCCGATCGGCTGCCTCGCATCTTCGACGACTTCGTCACCACGAAGCGTCGAGGCCTCGGTCTTGGACTGGCGATCTCCAAACGCATCGTGGAGCAGCTGGAAGGCACGATCGCGGTGGAGAGCGAGGTCGGGCGTGGAACGGTGTTCACGCTGCGGTTTCCTGCGCGCGACGATCTCAGGCAGGCGGCAGCAAGCTAGGACACTACCGGCAAAAGCGCGGGTGCGCCGGGCCGGAGGAGGTCAGCATGATCAGGACACTCGTGAAGACCGAAACCGTCGAGATCGAGAATCGCGTGGTGGCGATCCGCTACTTCGAGCAGCGGACCGTTCGCGGGCTGCGGCGGTACAGCGCGGAGATCGTCATCGACGGCGCCGATCGTGTGATTCTCGACGACGACTCCATGGTTACGCTCGAGACGCGCGCGACGCGCGTCGTGCCGGCCACGTTTTACAGCCGGTTGCTCGCGAAGGCGACCGCCGCCTGAGGGAGTCGCGCAGGAGCGGCGCGGAGCGCCGCCCCTGCCAGGGCATCAGTAAAGGGGGGATGAAAAACGCCGCGCGGCTGGTTACTTGCGCGGAATAACGCCGTCCTTCAGCTGCTTGACGATTCGGGCCATGACCACCGTCGTTGCCGGAATATTGATTGCCTCGCCCGTCGCCGGGTTTCGTCCCATCCGAG
>JBFWPD010000061.1:0-13496 GCA_050250175.1 Vicinamibacterales bacterium | reverse complement strand
CTCTGATCCGTCGACGGATCGGTCACGTCTCGCTCGAGTTCGTCGATGGCTGTCATTTCGCGCTTGCCCTGTGGGCGCAACCGGCCGTTCTGGTCGGTGCCCGTGATCAGGGTGCTGTCGGCGAGATCCAACGTGGCGAGTTGGGCCGCGATGGCACTGACGGCCGTTGGCGGCAGTCCTGAGACCTCTGGTCCCACCGTCGACCGCGTGCGCGCGACCGCCATGTACGCGGTACCATCGGCGTCCCCGTAGTTCAGGGCTTCGCTGTACGGATTGGCGTAGAGGTGAATATCCTGAAAACGGTAGACGCGCCACCGCGGGACATCCGGCACGGCGTACTTGCTCAAGCCTGTGAGCTCACTCAATCGCCGGGCCATCCGGCGCAGGCTGCGGCCCTGCGCCGTGAGCGTCTGAACCAGCTGGCTCTTGAGCACGGCGGTCGCGGCATTGCGGGCAGTCGTGGCGGGATCCGTCACGATGAAGCAGCCCGAATTCAGCGCACCGGCGACGAGGACGCAAGCGAATGCAACGGTCTTCCGCTTCATGACGGTTCTCCTCACGGCTGACGCCACTGCTGTAGGTCTGAGCTCGCTCCGGCGACCAGGCTGCGGCTCGCGCGCTGACCGTCACGCATGCCAACCAGGCGCATGTTCATCATCGCGGCTTCGGTGTCGCGCAGCCGCTTGCCTCGCACGAGCAGCTGCTCCAAGGCGTGTGACAGGAGCTGGTTCGTCGCGTTGTCTTGTCGGCGGGCGAGCAGCTCGCCCGCCGCAACCTTATCGAGCACCGCGGTCATCTCGTGCGTGCTCGTCCGAGGGTCGAGCACGTCAGCCTCCAGCGCGTCGGTTGCGGCTTGCAGGGCGGCGGTGTATCCGCGGACCAGCGCGACCTGATGCCCGGCAATCTGCGCGACCGAGTCGGTGATTTCGACGGTGGCGTATGCATTTTCAACGGCGCGTCGCGCCGCAGGCGGCAGTTGCTGGAGCACCGACGAAGGATGCTCGAGGCGACGGGTTGCTTGCCGGTAGAGGCCGCCGCGCGCGTCGCCGTTGTTGAGTCCCTGCAACCACGGCGCGCCATACAGCCATCGGGCCGGGTCGTGACCGGTCAGACCGATGGAGGGCAACCGATACCGCTCCATGTCTCCGAGCCCTCGCGCCATGCGGAGAATCGTCTGATACTGCTCCCATAACGCCTGGTACTCGCGTAGCGTTCGTTCCGCGATCAGCACGGCCTGCGCATAGTTCCCCGGGTCGTGTACGACGAGCTGCGCCTGAGTGGGTGCTGCGCAGAGGGTGAAGATCAACATCAGAGTCGTGATGCGTGCCATGGCCACTCTCCTCAGCGGCGCTGTGCCGCGCGTGAAGCTGCGTGGTCAATCGGTATGCCGAACACCGGCAGCTCGAGATCACTCGTCAGGTAGACCTTGACGCGATGTCCTTCTCGAATGGTGATCGTCGGCAATCGGTTCAGGAATCGATTCATCGTCTGCGCCGTGGCCTGCGCCGTTGCGTCGCCGACACTTCCCGCGATGACTACCGTGCGCCCGGCCGCGCCGCCATTGAGGCCCAACGAACCCAGGGACTGGGCGAAGCCAGTGATCAGGCCGATGGCGGCGGACGCGCCGAACGTGGAACGGTAGTGATGGTTCACCTGATCGCGGAGCCCAGCATCGCCAATGTCATTGAGGCCCATGAATGAATCGAGCCGATGGGTACGACCATCGGGGAGGACGACCCGATCAAAGGCGACCGCAAGGCGCGTCTCGCCAAAGCCCTGCACCGGTTTGGTCTCGCCGAGGACTCGAGAACCGGACGGGATCAGGATGTGTCGCCGATCGTGCGAGTACACCGGGGTCGTCACCAAGCAGTTCACCGGCGCGGCGATACCGCCGTCCAGCCGATTCGTGAGGACCGTTTCGATCACCGTGCCCTCGAGGATTCGATGAAGTGGTCCGCTCGACTCGATCGGCCCCGTCGATGCAGGTACCGTATGCGCAGGCTGAGCGTCTGATACACCCACGTCAGCGGGCGGATTCGGAACGCTAAACGGGGGCGCCTGCGTCTGAGGTGCAGCAGGTACTGTTGGCGCGAATTGCGCGCTCGCGCGCACAACGGCGTTGGCAACCTCGTCGATGCTCGGCATCGTCGGGATGCCGTCGACTGCAGGCGCGTTCGATCCCGCATCTGGCGTGCTGTTCGGCGCCCAGATGCTCTGAGCGTCGGGACGACGACTCATCACAACGTTGCTGGCAAAGAGGCTTTCGTATTCGCGCCGCTTGCGCTCGGTATCGAGCGGATCAGTGACATCTGCCGCTGTCCGCAGCTCGTTGTCGCTCGGCCGCTGCTCCGGACCTGCCAACAGGGGCTGCGTGACCGGCTCCTGTCGTGCGCGGGCGTCCAGCACCCGCAGACGGTCTTGATAATCGCGCAGACGATCCGTCGTCAGCGGCGAGGGCTGCAGAGCGGCTGTGCCAACGGGCTGATCTGCGGGTTCAGGACGGCCGGTCAACAGGATGATCGCCAGCATGGCAAACGCCAATCCGAGCATGAGCCACATCTGTGTGCGGCGTGGCAGCACGCCGCGCGGGGGCGATCGACGGTCAGTGATCGGCGCGGTGCCGTTGGGAACGTCCGCCATACCTACCGCTCCTGCTGAAACGTGAAGCGTTCTTTCCCGAGCGCCAGGTATCCGCGTTCAAGCACCTTCGGCACCACATACAAGCCGCCTTGGACTTGAAAGTTGATCAGCGACGCTTGTCCATCCCGAAGCTCATACAGCGTGGGCAACTCGCGCGCGTCAGATCTGATGTACGTGAAGGCGTCGTCGTGCCAGATCGAGCGCACCAAGAACGGTCCCTCGTATTTCGGCGAGCCGTAGGCGAACGTGAGCGTGGCTGGGTAGTCCCTCTGAAAGGCGGCGATCGCCTCTTCACTGTGCAGGTGGGCGGCCTGAACTGCTGCCTTCGCCTCCGTGAGCTCCTCCTGCAACGCGTTCACGTGTGTCGCGGAGTAGTACTTCGGCGTGCCGCGGGCGATGGTGGGTTCGGCTGTCACGTAGACCTTGAGGTCGGGCTGGGCACTCTTTCCTTCAGTCAACAGGAACGAGTAGATCGCGCCGCTCGTGGTGACCAGGTTGAGGTTGGTCGCGGCCCCTTCCTTTGCCGGCTTCACGTGCGCGACGTGGTGGGTGGCCGAGATGACCCAGAAGTCACGATCGCCGCAGATAACATCGAGGATCTCCTCATCCTCCGGGAGCACGACCATCGTCGTATACCGGACCTTGGTGTCGAGCGGAATGACACTCCGGTCAGACGCCGTAACTTCGCGGATGCCGGCGGTTTGGGCCGACACCGCCACGCTGAGCGGCAGGAGTGCGAACACAGCAATGAACCTACGGACGCGCATGGGAAACATCCTCCTGATTAGGCCGACGTGGCGAGCCGGTCCAGGCCCGCCTCGAGGCCATGCTCCCGAAGCACGGAGGCGACGCGATCGTTGTCGACCGGCGTGTTCGTATACAGCCAGTACGAGTGCGGATCGACGGTGAGCGTCAGGACCTTCGAAAGATCGGGTCGCTTCAGCAGCAGCTGACGACGGGGCACCAGTGTCGAGAGAAGGTCCAGCTCCCGTGTGTTGAGCCGAAAGAGCTCCGCATACCGAGATCGGTCGAGCGCCGGGTTCGCCAAGAACAGCTTGGTCGGGCACGCTTCGATCACGGTATGGAGGAGATCGGTGGACGCGAAGTCGTCAGCCGATTGCGTGGCGAGCCATACGGCGCCATTTCGCTTGCGCCACGTTTTCAGAGCTTCTTCAACGTAGTTCCTGAGCGTGGGATGCTGGATGAAGCGCCAGGCTTCATCCAACACGCACAGCTTTAAGACAGCAGCGTCGGCCCGGTGAATGTACGAACCCACCCGGTGGAGTACGTAGAACAGCAACGGCTCGACGAGTCCGGGGTACGCGCGCATGGCCTCGAAATCGAACACCTGGAATCGCTGTACATTCAGCGTGTCTTCCACGTGATCGAACAGATCCGCATATCGACCGCCCTCGATCCATTTGCTCAACCGGGTTGACAGCGAGCGGGGCAGCAGGTTCGAGAGCGTAAACAGCCGCCGCTGCGAGCGATCGAGGACGTACACGTTCTCAATCGCCTCATAGAGCTCACGATCCTCCAGGTCGCTCAGGCGGTACGCGTCCGCGCCTTCAATGAGGACTCGCGTGAAGGCATGCAGGAAGTGGAGGTGCTCTGGGGTTGGGTCCAGGGCGAACGGGTTGATGGTGACGCCGGTCTGTCGTAGGCCAAGCTCGACATAGCTGCCGTGGAGCAGCGTCGCGAGTTTTCGATAGCCGTGTCCGAGGTCGAAGACGATCGTGAGCGGGTCGTACTTCTGGACGTGTGTTAGCACGAAGTTGAGCAGGAAGCTCTTGCCGCTCCCGGTGGCGCCCAGAATCAGGGTATGCCCAACGTCCTGCACGTGGAGTGTCAGGTGATATGGAGTCTGATGCTGCGTTTCGAGCGCGGCGACCGCTTCGCGATTCAGGTGCCGACAGTGAGGCTGACCGCCATCGAGCGTGAAGAGGAAGCTGAGATCAGCACAATTGGTCTCGAGAAGTGCGAGTCGGCGGAGGTTGTGGGCACTATTGCCTGGCACGATGCTCAGCCAGGTGTTGAGGAGGTTGTACGTCTCCTCCACAAGCGTGCCATCGTGCGCGGCCATGACCTTGATCGCGTCGGCGGCCATTCGCTGGACGACGAGCGCGTCGCGATCGTAGAGCACGAGCGCCAGCGAGCACTCGCCGAAGAAGTGGCCGCTTACATCGAGCTCGGTTAACGCGTCTCCGAGCTGCTTGACGGTCGCCGTGGCGCTGTCGTCAACCAGCATCTCCTCGGGTCGTACGTCGGACGAGACGTAATTGACGAGGGAGATCCGCTTGTTGAAGAAGTGCCGGCGACGGGTGTGAATCTCACGTCGCATCCGGTCGGTAGCGATTCGCCGCCATTCGAGGCACGCGACAAATTCCCCAGGGACCATGTGCAGCTGCTCGACCAGATGCGCGAAGGTCTGCGTCGGTGGCTCCTTCATCGTGAGCACTTTCACACACATGTCATCCACATTCAGATGGTCCCGATGGCACTCGATGGCGCAGTCAGCGACGAAGTAGTCGAGGTGCGTGTCGTATCGCAGCGGCGCACCGGCTACCTTGTGCGGCGTGTAGTTGACCAGACGCCGAAAGAAGCGAAAGGCATCGGCCTTCGACAAGCGCGTGGGACGAAGCGTGTCAGCGATCTGCACCTCGAAGGCCGATGCCTTGTAATGGAGCTGCGCAACCGCGCGATCGAGTTCGTCCTCGAGAAGGGCGCAGGCGGACGCCGTGGAGAAGCACTCGCGCACGGCCCGCCGCGGATCGCGCCAGAATGCGTGAAGGCGGCTGCTGGCGCCGGTCAAAGGGCGGGGGCCCTCATAGAGCAGCACCAGATAGAGGTCGAGGGCGTAGAGTTCCTCGCGCCGCTCGTTGAGGTACTCCACGCGCCGACGGATGGCGCTCTCGGCCAGAGGGTGCTGGCACGGCGACGTCTCGAACGCTTCGATTCTGCGCTTGCAGAGGTACTGGTACACGCGGCATGTTTCGTCCAGCAGCCGCAAGGCAGCCTCGAATCGGTGCACGACTTCGCGTCGCTGGCTCTGCGTGATGCACTCGTAGTCGACGCCTGCGACCCGGTAGACGAGGCCCACGTGACCTGCCTTCGTGAGGAAGGTGGAATCATCGACGAAGCCCCACAGCGCCAATAGCGCATTGACGCTGCCAGCCTCCTGGTAGTCGCGGAGAATGCGCGCGAAGCGGGTCATCGCCGAACCTCGACGTCGACTGGGGAGTGCTTCGCTGCGTCGTAGCGGGCTCGGAATCGCGACGAGGTGAGAAGGATGCGGAGCATCTCGGGATCTCGCTTGGTGGCCCAGATGGCGAACGCATACAAGCCTGCAAACATCAGAAGACCCGCGAGGAACGAATAGAAGAGGTTGAACGTTGCCGCGCCCAGGAGCAGCGCCAAGAAAAACAAGCGCCGATCGACTCCCCACACCAACAACGGCCGGTGGAGCGCCTTGTAGACGGCGCGATATGTCGGGCGATCGCTTTCCACGTCAGACACTCTCGAGTGCTTGTGAGGTCAAAACAGCCAAGTAAGGAACTGGCCAGCGAACAAGGCCAAGCCTCCCCCGAACACAATCCCGGAAATCTGTCGCTTCGCTCCAGCCTCCCCGAACATGAAGAGAAGGCCGCCAATGACAATCGACACCAGTGCCAGCGATCGAGCGAGCGGCCCAGTGAAGGTCAACGCAAGATTGTTCGCGGCCCGCTCCCAGGGTGACTGCGCGAGCGCAGTCACCGGCATGAGCATGAGCAGTGCGAGCGTAACGGCGCCCGCTCGGAAGCCAAACGCCACATATCGTCGACCGCACATCGCAAACCTCCGTCCGTGTGGTAGTCTCACTGCACTTGCAAGCGCACGCATGTCGAAAGCAATAGCAAAGTCAGATCCAGCCCGCGCGAAAGTGACCTCAGAGTTCGCGCGAGCACTCGGCACGCGTCGCGCCGGTCGCCTGGATCGAATCGCTAGCTACACTGGCCTTCCTCCTGAAGTACTCCTGGACCTCGCCCTCGAGCTGCTCGATATCGCTGGTAAACGGCTGGCGCCTGCGCCGCTCACCCGAACCGCAATTGCTCTAGGTGCCGCAAGATGGCGCCACGTAGGCGCACAGGAAAGGAGCAAAGTGTTACGCCGCGCGGCTCGCGCACGATGGGCCAATCACCGGAATCAGAAAGGCAAAGGCCGCTAGAAGTGACTCGGACAACGAGAACGTAGATGCAAGCAGACGTAGGAGAAGCACCGACGCAAGACTTGCGGTGTACGCGGCTGCTCGTGACACTGGAGAGCAAGAATTACCAAATCGACCGCTCGTGCGAGGTTGGCGACCGCTCATTGACCAGAGTCGACGTTTCGTTGGATGTATGCTGACCCACGCAGCGGATTTGTGTGTCTGAAACGCAGACACGCGCGAGCAGGCGGCGAGTGCTCGCCGATAGCTCTCCTGGCCCTGTAGGTTGGGTAGCAGTCCACTCGGCCGCGTGCGAAGCGGCCGGTTAATCAATCGGGGGTCACGGAGTGGCCAGCATCTTGGGCGATGCAAAGCCGCTCTGACTGCGCAAGTGGGTTTGTTGTCGGTTCTACAGCTTCAGCAGGGAGCTTCGAAGTACGCGCCACTGAAGGCGGCTCACCTGGAGCTCCTGGCCGTTGCACAGCCTCGCGACATAGCTCCCGCTGCGCCGCGGGCTAACCTTCGCGACTGCATCGATGTTGGCCAGCGTGCTCCGCGACAGCCGCAGAAAGCGCCGGGGATCGAGCCGGCATTCCAGAAGGTGAAGTCGGTGGGTGATCGTATAACGTTCGTTCGCGAGGGTAGTGATGTGCAGCAGCGGACCCTCAGACATGATCGATGCGATCTGCTGGACCGGCAAGATCACGACCTCTCCCTGTCGTCGGACTGGAATGCGCGAGAGGTACACGCGACGGCTCGCCTGTTCGTAAGCGTTGACGGCGCTCAACAAGGCGGAAGCACGCTGTTCGGCCGACTCGCGACGCGCGAGGCGTGCTCGCAGCCGCCCGAGTGTTGCTTGAAGACGCCTCAGATCGACGGGTTTGATCAGGTACTCGATCTCATGCATGTCGAGTGTGTCGACGGCGGCATCGTCAAATGTGGTGAGGAATGTCACCAGGGGCAACGAAGTTGAAGGGAGCTGACGCACCAGCTGAAGGCCGCTCGTGCCGCGCACCTCGAGGCCAAGGAACGCGACGTCCGGCTGCTCCGACTTGATCGTGAGTAGTGTCGCCTCGCCACTGCCCGCGTCGCCGACGAGGCGTACGCCGTCGCAGCCAGTTAGCAGACTCACCAAGAGTCGTCGAGCCCGCCGATCCTCGTCCGCAACCACCACTCGTAAAGGGGACACACTCAAGACACGCACTCCACGCCCTCACCATCGACTTTCTGGCAGGCGATAAGGCTCCGTGACGATTGCCTTCCCATGCTGCGCGTGAAACTGACCTCTGCGTCTGATCATTGGATCCCGAGCAGCAGTCAGAACTGCGGGCGCTGGGAGTCCAAGAAATGTGCCTAGCTTCTTGATCGTAGAAACAGCGAGAAAGCCTTTGGGGATCGCAACTTGTGGTGGGTAGTCGCTTCTCGTTTGAGTAGGAGGTTCCCGCGGCCCAGAGGCCCCGGTGGTCGTTCTCACTGGTCTTCGTGGTGCCTGTGGCGCTGATGTAGCCGCGACAGCGGCCGAACGGGAGCTCAGGGACCGGGGGTCTCCACGGGCCGTCCAAACCGCTCGTAGAGGATCGGGACGACGATCATGTTCAGCGCCGTGGAACTCAGAAGGCCGAACAGAATCACCGTGGCCATCGGCGCCTGAATTTCGCTTCCAGGTTCACCGGCGGAAAGCGCAATCGGGACGAGCGCGAGGCCTGCGGCAAGTGCGGTCATGAGAATTGGGACGAGCCGTTCGGCAGCGCCCCGAACCACTGCCGTCCTGAAGTTCGTCACTCCCTCATGCTGCTGCAGGTGGCGGATATGGGAGACCAGCATGATGCCGTTACGGGTCGCGATTCCGAACAAGGTGATGAAGCCGACGATGGACGCCACGGAGAGGACGCCGCCAGCCAAGTAGAGGCCCGCCACGCCTCCAATGAGAGCCAGCGGCAGGTTCAACATGATCAGCAGTCCGTCCCGTGACGATCCAAACGCAGACGACAAGATGAAGAAGATCGCGACGACTACGCCAAGTGAGAGCCAGAGCAGCTGCTCTGAGGCTTGCGCCTCACTCTCGAACTGACCGCCGTACTCGACTCGGTACCCTTGAGGCAGGCTGACGTTCCGCGTGACTCTGGCCTGAATGTCGTTCACCACGCTGCGCAGGTCGCGTCCACTCACGTTGCTCTGGACGACGATGCGCCGCTGGACGTTCTCTCGCATCACAAAGTTGGGTCCCCGATCTCTCTGAAGCGAGGCGACCGCCGACAACGGGATTTGGCGGCCGTCCGGCGTCTGAACCTGCGTGGTGCCCACTGACTCGAGATCGGTCGAATCGTGAATGGCGTATCTGACGACAAGGGGAAACGCAATCTGGCCCTCCAGAATTTCGCTGACGGTATGGCCAACTCGTGCCGTCTGCAGCACCTCGGCGACGAGGCCAGTTTCCAGTCCCTGGCGGGCTGCGGCCGAAGGGTCAATGCGGACCCTCAGGGTTGGAATGTCGGTCTGCGCCTCAGTGGATAGGTCTACGACTCCGGACACCTGTGCCATCTCCGCCTGAATCTGGCTTGCGAGCTGTCGCAGCACCTGCAGATCGTCACCGAAGATCTTGACGGCGATTGCCGCACGGGTGCCCGAGAGCATGTGATCGATCCGATGTGAAATCGGCTGCCCGATGGTGACGTTTGTCCCCGGTAGCAGTGATACCCGTTCCCGGAGCTCTTCGAGCACCGCTTCACGGGAGCGGTCCTGCATCGCGAGACGCACGTCGATTTCGGCCGATTCAACGCCTTGCACGTGCTCGTCGAGTTCGGCACGGCCGGTCCGTCGTGCGGTAGACGTCACCTCTGGGACACTCAACATCAGCCGCTCGAGCGCGTTGCCCAACGCGTTGGAGTCTTCGAGGCTCGTACCCGGTACCGTGACCGCACTGACGGTCAATGCGCCTTCATTGAACTCGGGAAGGAACGATCGTCCAGCCGCCAGCACCCCAACCACGGCCGCAGCGAGCAGCGCGGCCGCAGTGCCAATCACGACGCCGCGGAAGCGAAATGCGTGCCCGAGCCATCGCTCGTACGCCGTTTTGAGGCGGTGCGTGAACGCGGGTTCCGTTCCTTCTGCAATCAAACGCGAGCCAGGCAAAAGCCAAGAGCACAATACCGGTGTGAGTGTGAGCGCCACCACGAGCGAAGCGACCAACGCCACGACGTAGGCGAACGCGAGGGGTTGGAGCAGGCGTCCTTCGACGCTGCCCAGTGTGAACAGCGGCAGGAAGACGAGCGCGACAATCACGGTCGCGAACACGACGGAGTGTCGAATCTCGGTGCTTGCCCGGTACACCGCGGTCAGGACCGGCAGACCCCGGCTCTCCGGCAGCCTGGCGTTCTCGCGAAGGCGACGAGCTACATTTTCCACATCGATGATGGCGTCATCGACCAACTCGCCGATTGCGATAGCAAGGCCGCCGAGGCTCATCGTATTTAACGTCAGTCCGAACCGATCCATCGCGACGATGGCGGCGATGATTGAGAACGGCAGTGCGAGCAGCGTGATGAGCGCAGCGCGCACGTTCATCAGGAACAGGACCACCACGAGGATGACGAGTCCTGCGCCTTCAAGGAGACGGATAAAGAGATTGTTGAGCGACTGTTCGATGAAATCTGCCTGCCGGAACAGGTCGCGGTGGATCTGCATGCCGTCGGGCAGCGCCTGCTCGATGTCGTCGAGTGTGGCCTCGATCTGCTCCGTTAGCTGGAGGGTGTTCACCGCAGGCTGCTTCTGGATGCCTATGACCACAGCCGGCCGGCCATTATGTGAGGCATCTCCACGCTTTAGAGCGGCACCCTCGCGAACAGTACCGAGATCGCGGACCAACACAGGCGCCGCATCAGTGGTCTTGACTGCGGTCAGGGCAATGGCGCTGGTGTTGGTAAACCGACCGAGCCCACGAACCAGGTACTCCTGGCCTTCAGCGACCTGGAAACCAGCCGTTGCGTTGCGGTTTGCCGCGCTGAGGGCCTGCTCGACTTCCTCGAGCGCGACTCTGTGTGCCGCCAGGCGGGCAGGGTCGAGGACGACCTCGTATTGCTTCTGATCCCCGCCGGTCGCGATCACCTGTGATACACCCGGTACCGCCAGCAGGCGTCGTCGCACGATCGTGTCTGCGATGGTTCGGAGTTCGAGCGGCGAGTGCCGGTCCGACTCGAGATCGACGAACAGCACCTCGCCCATGATGGACGATACGGGGGCGAGGAACGGTGGTTCCACGGTCGGCGGAAGGGTAGTGGACACCAGCGCTAGCTTTTCGGTAACCGTCTGGCGCGCCCGATTGATGTCCTGGCCCCAGTCGAACTCAACCCACACGACGGCAACACCGACCGCAGTGGCCGAGCGGACCCGGCGCACGCCCGCGGCGCCGTTGAGTGCGGATTCGATTGGAAAGGTGACCAGCGACTCGATCTCGAGCGGGTCCATGCCGGGCGCTTCCGTGAGGATCGTCACGGTCGGCGCGGTCAGGTCCGGGAGCACGTCGAGCGGAATCCGCGACGCGGTCCAGCCGCCCCAGAGAAGAATGCCCGCGGCGAGCGCCACGACGATCGTGCGGTGGGCGAGCGACCAGCGAATCAGTGCGTCAATCATCAGTCGCTCCGCTTAATGCACGTGTCCATGCGCGGGAACGGTCGTCGAGAGCGACGCAAGACGCACGAGATACGCGCCTCTCGTCACAACCCGGTCGCCGGGCTGCACTCCGTCCAATACCTGCACGACGTCCCCCGTTCGCGATCCAAGCGTCACTCCACGGCGGTCGAACGTTTCCCCCTCGCGCTGCACGAACACGATCGGACGTCCCGCGTCGTCGACGATCGCGGAGGCGGGCACGATCGGTCGTGGCGCGGTCGTCTCCATCAGCAGGTGGAGAAAGACTGACTGCCCAACCGGGAGCGCATGCGAGCGGTTGTCGAACGCGAACCTGACGGGCAGCGTTCTCGACTCGGGCTCGAGCACCCTGCCGATGCTGACCAGAGGGCCCACGGTGATGCGGTGCTCGCGTCCCGGAATTTCGATCTCGGCAGCCGAGATCTCGCTGACCCGGATGGCGTCGGCTTCAGGCACGTGGCCCACGAGGTGAACCTGTGCCGCATCAACGACTCTGAAGAGCATCGTTCCCGCAGTGACGTTCGCGCCCGTTGCGGCGTGTCTCTCCGCGATAACGCCGGCCACTGGCGTCCGAACGATGAACAGTCCTTCGGCATCGCTGTCTCCACCGGCGCGCGCAGCGTGGAACTGCGCCAGACTGGCCTCAGCCGCGGCAAATCGGGCCTTTGCCTGCTCTTCGGCAGAGCGCGCCTCGTCGAGCCGCTTCTCGGGCGCTGCACCTGCCTGCGTGAGCCGCTCGGCGCGCTCCCGGTCGCGCGTGACAAGCATCAGGGCCGTCTGTGCCTCGGCGCGCGCCCGCTGGAGTTGGGGCAGGTCGCCCGGCACCGCGGGTGGCGGGAGTAGCCGAGCGAGTTCCTGGCCGCGGGCTGCGCTGGCGCCAACCGGCAGATCGGCTGCCCGCATCACTCGTCCGTCGACGGGTGCGACGACGTCGGCGGAGCCGTCCGGACGTGCCTCGAGTTGTGCCGGCACGCGGATCGACTCGCGGACGGTCTGTTCACTCACGATTGCGGTGGCGAAGTCGAGCGTCCATTGCTGTTCCTTCAGGAAACTGATGCCCTCTGGCGCTTCGGCACCAGTCAACGTCGCCGAAACGGCAGCATCGGTGGTCGGATGAACTTCTACCTGGCCCACTCGATGCTCGTCGCTGATGCCACCGGAGCGCAGCGTGACGATCAATTCGCGCACACCCGCGCGCTGCGGGACCACGTCGACGCCGAATATTCCGGGTCTTGAGGGACCGTCGACAGTGAAGACCTCGGGAGGTTGTGACCCCCCTTGGAGATGGACCTCGACCCGGCCTTCGGTAACGGCCTTGAACGTGTCGAGTCGGGTGAGATGAATCGCAAACCGTGATGTCTGGCCGAGGGCGAGCGGCGGGTACTCGGCAAACAGCTCCGTGGCTTCCGTCCAACGCGTCACACTGATGGTGGGCGGCTCTTCCTCTGTCGCCAACGCTTCCGGTGCCGTCGTCTGGTTGCAGCCAGCCATCAGGACGAGGGCTACCAGGACGTAGAGGGTCTTCTTCAGAGCCACAGCACTTCTCCCACCGCGCGTTCAAGAGCGATCTCCGCCAGCCGCGCTTCCAGCCGGAGTTCGGCGCTTCTAATCCGCGAGCGCCACGCGGTTCGCGCAGCGTCGAGCAATTCCAGGATCCCCATCTCTCCCTCGCGATACGCCACTTCGGCAATCTGCAGCAGTTCCTCGCCCGCGGCCGTCTGGTCGGCCATGACTGCGGCTCGTCGAAGCTCGAACGCGATGAAGGCGGCTTCCACCTCGCTGCGGATCCGCCGCTCGATCCAGACGCGCTCGGTTTCAAGGCGGCCGCGTTCGGCAAGCCATCGCGTCGCTTCGCGGTTGCCACGATCAAACAGCGGCGCTGAGACACTGACACCGAAGACACCGGCAAACTGGCGGTCGGAGTCGACATCGGCGCGCTTCACTCCGCCGAAGAGGGTGGGTGAGGGCAGCCGCAGTCGTCGCGCCGCGTCGGCTTCGCGATCGGCACGTTCGGCCGCGTGTACGA
>JBFWPD010000060.1:0-13510 GCA_050250175.1 Vicinamibacterales bacterium | reverse complement strand
GCCTCCCGTATGTCATGAAGACGCCGCCCGAACAGGTGGTACCCTTCATGGTGGTCGCGGCGATTGCGATCGTCGTGCTGAACATCATTCTCCGATACGCCATTACCGTTGTCGGCGTTCCTGCGTACTTCTGACGCGGAGCGCGGAGACCTCATGTCCGAGACGTTGATCCGACGCACTCTTCTCAAGGCAGCCGGTGTGGTGCTCCTCGCCGTCACCGCGTGCTCCACAGCAGCGCAGCCTGCAGGCGACGGTCCCGTGCCGGAAACAGTAGTCCTCACCATCGGCAACGACCAGTTCACGCTGCAGGAGATCGATGACGTTGCGTTGCAACAGCAGGCGGGATCATTCGGCGGCCTGACGCTGGAGCAGGCCCTGTACGAATCGCGCCGCGCGACGATCGATCAGCTGATCGTCCGGACGCTTCTGACCGCAGAGGCGGAGGCTCAGGGCACCGACGCGCAAACGCTCGCCGAGCAGCAGATCACGTCCAAGGTCGTCACGCCCACGGAAGCGGACATCGCGGCCTGGTACAACGCCAATCCGCAACGCGTGCAGGGAGCGTCGCTCGACCAGGTCGCCGACGCAATCTCCGAACTACTCGTCGAGGAACGCACCACGCAGGCTGAAGAGGCCTACATCACGACGCTGAGGGCAAAAACACCGGTGAGCATCACGCTCGAACCTCCGCGTACCGAGGTCGCGCATGCGGGGCGTCCCGCGCGCGGACCGGAGGACGCGCCGATCGAGATCATCGAGTTCTCGGACTTCCAGTGCCCCTTCTGTCTCCAGGCGAAGTCAACCGTGGATCGCGTGCTCGCCGCCTACGGCGACCGAATCCGCTTCGTGTACCGCCACTATCCCCTGCCAAACCATCCCGACGCCGTGCCCGCCGCCGAGGCCTCGATGTGCGCGGCCGCGCAGGGACAGTTCTGGCCGTATCACGACCACCTCTTCGCCAACACCGATCAGCTGTCGCCGGCCGCGCTGAAGGAGCATGCGACGGCGCTCGGCCTCGACATGGACGACTTCAACGCGTGCTTCGACAGCCGGGAGTACCGTGACGAGATCGAGGAGGACATGGCCGCCGCGCGCGAGATCGGCGTGTCCGGGACGCCGGCGTTCTTCATCAACGGCCGTCCGCTCGGCGGCGCGCAGCCGTTCGAGGCGTTTCAGCGGATTATCGAGGACGAGCTCGCAAGGAACTAAGCTTGCGCGGTCTTGAGGTCCCCGCGATGCTCTGCGCACCTGAAGAACCCGAAAGCCCCCGCCCTCAAGGGTTCAACCAGGACCAAGAGGCCCCCAGGACCATCTAGACAGGTCCCCGGGACCTCGAGTGTCAGTTCAGTAAAACGCCAACCCCGTGACAATCGACATCGCGATGGCTGCCGCCGTCGCGATGAGGCAGACAGCCGCGATGATCATGTGATCCCCGCGCTCGCGCGCGAGCGGACTGAGCAGCGCTGACACGACATACCCGCCTGCGAACCCCCCAGCGTGCGCGTAGTTGTCCACACCGGGCATGATGAAACCGAAGAGAAACAGGATCAGCGCGTACTGCGTCGCCTGTCCCCGGATCAGGCTGCTGCCGCTGATCCGCCCGTATTGCGCCAGCGCTCCGAGAAGACCAAAGATGGATGCCGATGCGCCGATCGTCACGCTCGCTCCCCGCAGGAACGGGATCGAGGTGAGCTCGATGTATCCCATGAACGAGCTGAGGAGAAAGCCGCACACGCCGGACAAGACGTAGACGATCACGGTCCGGGCGGGCCCGATGACGTCGGCGGTCTCCGGCCCCAGCGTCCGCACCCAGTACATGTTGAAGAAGATGTGCAGCAGGCCGCCGTGCAGCCACGTCGCGCTCAGCACCGTCCACCAGCTCCCCAGCGCGAAGACCGGAATCGAGCCGCTCGCACCGAACAGGATCAGCGCGCGCGTGCTCGGAGACAGGATGTTGAAGCCGCCCCGAAGCACCCCCAGCTCACTGCCCGACGCGATGAGGCTGAGCACGTAGAGGATCGACGAGACGCCGATGACGAAGGGCGCGAAGCCGAAGTCGCTGCCGAGGATCCGCAGTGCGGGACCGAATCCCCACAATCCGGGATTCGCACGGCCGCAGATGTAGCACTTGTCGTCGCGAACACCGACCAGATTGCCGCACGACGGACAGACGACCGATCCGCTCGTTCTACGCTGAAACACGGCTCATCATACCCTTCAGCGCTGACGCGGATCGCGCGGCGCCGTCGCTCTGTCGTCGACTATTCCTCGTCACGCGCGGGCTTCGGCCTCATGTTCGCGGCGAGGATGCGCTTGCGGAGACGGATGGACGACGGCGTGACCTCGACGAGCTCGTCGTCATTGATGAATTCGATTGCCTGTTCGAGCCCGAGGCGGCGTGGAGGAATGAGCCGGATGGCCTCGTCGGCCGTGGACGCCCGCATGTTCGTCTGCTTCTTTTCCTTCGTGACGTTCACGTCCATGTCGTTGGGACGGGCGTTCTCGCCGACGACCATCCCTTCGTACACTTTCGTGGCCGGCTCGATGAAGATCTCTCCGCGCTCCTGCAGGTTGTAGATCGCATAGGCGGTCGCGCCGCCAGGACGATCGGCGACCAGCGCACCGGTGGGGCGCGCGGGGATCGCCCCGTGCCACGGCTCCCAGCTCGAAAACAGGTGGTTCATGATCCCGGTGCCCTTGGTGTCGGTGAGGAACTGCGACCGGAACCCGATGAGCCCCCGCGCCGGGATCCTGAACTCGAGCCTGACACGGCCGCTGCCGTTGTTGACCATCCGCGTCATCGTCCCGCGCCGTTCTCCGACTTGAGCAATGACGACGCCCTGATGGTCTTCCGGAACGTCGATGACCAGATCCTCCACGGGCTCGACCACCCTGCCGTCGATGCTCTTCGTGACGATCTCCGGACGAGAGACCTGCATCTCGAACCCTTCGCGGCGCATCATCTCGATGAGAATCGAGAGCTGCAGCTCGCCGCGGCCGACGATCTTGAACTGCTCGGGCGAATCGGTCGGCTCCAGACGAATCGAAACGTTACCCAGCAACTCGCGATCGAGCCGGTCCCGGAGCTGCCGCGACGTCACATACTGCCCTTCGCGTCCCGCCATCGGCGACGTGTTCACGCCAAAGATCATCGACACCGTCGGCTCGTCCACCGCGATCGGCGGCAGGGCCATCCTGTTCTCGATGCTTGCGATCGTCTCCCCGATCGAGATGTCCGCGATGCCCGCGAGGCACACGATGTCGCCGGCGCCGGCCTCCTGGACGTCGATGCGCTTGAGGCCGTCGAACGCGTAGAGCTTCGTGATCTTCGTTTCCTGCACGGAGCCATCGAGCTTGCACACGGCCACCTGATCGCCAATGCGCACGCGTCCGTTGAAGATGCGGCCGATGGCGATCCTGCCGACGTAGTCGTTCGAGTCGAGATTGGCGACGAGCAACTGAAGCGGCGCCGACTGGCTGCCTGCGGGCGGGGGAACCGCCTCGACGACGGCTTCGAACAAGGGACGGAGATCGGCGCCCGGCGAGTCGCTCTCCTTCGTCGCGGTGCCCGTGCGCGCGTTGGTATACAGCACCGGGAACTCCAGCTGCTCCTCTGCGGCGTCGAGGTCGATGAACAGGTCGTAGACCTCGTTCAGCACTTCCTGCGGCCGCGCATCAGCACGATCGATCTTGTTGATGACGACGATGGGCGTCAGACGCCGCTCGAGCGCCTTCCGCAGGACGAATCGCGTCTGCGGCAACGGGCCCTCGGACGCATCGACCAGCAGGATGACGCCGTCCACCATGGACAGCGTCCGCTCGACCTCGCCTCCGAAGTCCGCGTGCCCCGGCGTGTCGACGATGTTGATCAGGTGGTCGCCGTAATGCACGGCCGTGTTCTTCGCGAGGATCGTGATCCCTCGCTCGCGCTCGAGATCGGTGTTGTCCATCGCGCGCTCGGCGACACGCTCATTGGACCGGAACGTACCGCTCTGATGCAGCAGGGCGTCCACGAGCGTCGTCTTTCCATGATCGACGTGGGCGATGATTGCGACGTTGCGGAGGAGAGGATTGGCGACTTCGGCGCGCTGCTGCGAGCGGCGTTCTGCGGAAACTGTCATTGTGTCTCAGTGTACCTGCAACATGCGAATTTGGTCATTTGGTCAGGCTTCAGGCTACGGGCTCCAGGCTTCGCACTCGACGATCAGATCGATCTCCACGGGTATCTGGAAGGGCGTCGATGAGACGCCGATCGAGGTGCGTGCGTGCCGCCCACGCTCGCCGAACACGTCAATCAGCAAGTCCGAACATCCGTCGACCACTGCCGGGTGCTCCGCGAACTCGGGCACCGCATTCACGAAACCAGACACCTTGACGATCCGCGTCACCCGATCGAGCGACCCGATCTCCTCCGCGACGACCGCCAGGAGCTGCAGGCCTGCGAGGCGCGCGAACTGGTATCCCTCGGCGGCGGTGAAGTCGCGCCCGATCTTCCCTGACACCCCGGTTGGCCCCTTGCCCGCGAGAAACAGGAGCTGACCGGAGCGAACAGCGTGCACGTAACGCCCTGCCGGGCGAGGAACGTCGGGAAGCGTGAGGCCCAGCTCACGCAGACGCGCGGTCGGAGAGGATGTCAATCAATGTACCCCGCCGCCCCCGTGCAGCGCCGCCGGGTCGGCCCCCAGGCGGCGGATGGCGGCATCCCACATGCGCTCAGGATCGATATCGAAGATCAGGCTCGTGCTGATGTCGCTCAGCAGCCACGCGGACGCCTCGAGCTCCGCTTCGAGCTGCCCCGGCCCCCAGCCCGAATATCCTGCCATCAGGCGGGTGCGTGGCGGTGGATCGGGCTGAAACAGACGGCGGAGCAAATCGGGCGACGTCGAGAGGTGGAGCCCCTCGGCGATCTCGAGGCCTTCGGGCAGGTCCTCCTCAGAAGGATGTCCGACCAGCATCCAGCTCTGTTGCGGATCGACCGGACCACCGACCCAGAGCTGAAACTCCCGGTCGGTCGAGAACATCGGCTCACCGCCGACGATCACGCGGCCGCTGGCTATCGCCGGACGATTGAGCACCAGGCCGAAGGCGCCTTCTTCGCTGTGGCGGCACAGAAGGACGACCGTCTTCGTGAAGTTCGGGTCGACCATCTGTGGCATCGACAGGAGCAACGCGGGAGCAAGTGAGTTCATCACGCCTTCTCCGACGGCAGGACGCTGGCCGGTTCACGCGCCTCGAGGTTCCTGAGGGCAACCTCCACATTGCGCCGGATGCCGGCCGGCTTCGCCCGCCGCATCGAGCTTCCCCGCAGCGACTGCCCCAGATCATCGTCGGTCATCCCGCGCAGTTCGACCAGCGCCGGCAGGTCCCAGGCCGGCCGCGGTTGCCAGGCCGGATCGTGGGACACCGGCGCCGAGTGATTCCACGGACAGACTTCCTGACAGATGTCGCAGCCGTAGACATGCGCACCGATGGCCTGACGCATCCCGCCGGGAATCTCTCCCCGATGCTCGATGGTGAGATACGAGATGCAGCGCCGCGAATCGAGCACCCCCGGCGCCAGGATCGCCTGCGTCGGGCAGGCCTCGAGGCACAGATTGCAGGTGCCGCACTGGTCGAACGACGGCGGATCGACGTCGAGAGGAAGACTGCAGAGGATCTCCCCGAGAAAGATCCACGAGCCGAGGCCCGGATTGATCACGCAGGTGTTCTTCCCAATCCATCCTATGCCGGCGTGCTGCGCGTAGACCCGCTCCTGAACCGGCCCTGTGTCGACGTAGACGCGTCCGTCGAACGGCTCGCTCGAGCCGTCACGCATCCACGAGAGCAGCGCCTCCAGCCGCCCGCCGACGACGTCGTGGTAGTCCTCTCCCCACGCGTACCGTGCGATGTGCGCGCGCGACGCGTCTGCACACTCGGTCGAATACGGCCGCGGTGTGTTGTAGACAGTGGCGGTGACGATGACCGTCCGTGCGGTCGGAAGGACGCGTCGCACGTCTGCGCGCCGATCGGCCGAGCGCTCGAGATACGCCATCGACCCGGCGTAGCCGTTCGCAATCCACTCGCTGAAGAACGAAAGCTCGGGGAGCTCGGCTGCCGGCGCCACCCCGCAGGCGTCGAAGCCGAGTGCTCTGGCTCTTGCCTTGATCGACGCGGCTGACAGCATGAGAAGCAGCCCGCGAGGACCGGCAGGACGGCCCTCGCGTACTGAGCGATCAGGAACGGCCGGCGAGCTGGCGCATCACGTACGGCAGGATGCCGCCATGACGGAAGGCGACGAGCTCCTCGGGCGTGTCGATCCGGGCAAGCGCCTCGAACTCGATCACCGTATCCCCTGTCGCGCGCACCTTGACGAGGCCTCCCGGAAGCAGGCCCGTCGCAATCCCGGTCAGCTCGAAGATCTCGCGCCCCGTCAACCCGAGCGAAGCGGCGGTGGCGCCGTTGAGGAAAGTCAGCGGCAGTACGCCCATGTTCACCAGGTTGCTGCGGTGAATGCGCTCGTAGCTCTCGGCGATCACGGCTTTCACACCGAGCAGCTTCGTGCCCTTCGCTGCCCAGTCGCGCGACGAACCCGATCCGTACTCCTTGCCGGCGAGGATCACGAGCGGCACACCCGCCGCCTGATACTTCATCGACGCGTCGTAGATCGTCATCACGTCGCCGTCAGGCTGATAGGTCGTCCACCCGCCTTCGGTTCCCGGCGCGAGCTGGTTGCGAAGCCGGATATTCGCGAAGGTGCCGCGCATCATCACTTCGTGGTTGCCCCGGCGCGCCCCGTACGAATTGAAGTCGGCGGGCTGCACGCCGTGCGACATCAGATACTTCCCTGCCGGGCTGTCCTTCTTGATCGAACCGGCCGGCGAGATGTGGTCCGTCGTGATGCTGTCGCCCAGCACCGCGAGCGCGCGCGCGCCTGCGATGTCCTCGAGCGGGGCCGGCTGCGCCGGCATGTTCTCGAAGAAGGGCGGATTGCGGATGTAGGTCGAATCAGCCTCCCAGACGAACCGGTCGCCGGTCGGCACGTCGAGAGACCGCCACCGCTCGTCGCCGCCGAACACGTCGGCGTACTGCTCGCGGAAGAGATCGGACGTGACGGCACGCAGCATGGTCTCCTGGATCTCCCGCTCCGCCGGCCAGATATCCCGGAGGTACACGGGATTGCCGTCCGTGCCCGTCCCGAGCGGCTCGGACGTCAGGTCCAGCGTCATGCGGCCGGCGAGCGCGTACGCGACGACCAGCGGCGGCGAGGCGAGGTAGTTGGCGCGCACCTGCTGCTGGATGCGTCCCTCGAAGTTGCGGTTGCCGCTCAGCACGGAGGCGACGACGAGATTCCTGGCATCGATCTCCGCCGCCACGTCGTCGGGCAGCGGACCGCTGTTGCCGATGCAGGTGGTGCAGCCGTACCCGACAAGGTTGAAGCCGAGGGCATCGAGATACTGCGTGAGCCCGGCCTTTTCCAGGTACTCGGTGACGACCTTCGAGCCGGGGGCCAGGCTCGTCTTGACCCACGGCTTGCGCGTGAGGCCGCGCTCGACGGCGCGCTTCGCGACGAGCCCGGCGCCGATCATCACGCTCGGATACGACGTGTTGGTGCAGCTCGTGATCGCGGCAATGACGACTGCGCCGTGATCGAGCTCGCCGGCGGCCGGCGGATCGGCCACTGCGACACCCGCGACGGCACCCGCGGGCGACACGACCGCGGCCGTCGTCTTCTTCATCGCCGCCTGCAGCCCTCCGAGGGCCGCCTGGAATCCACCCTTCGCCATCTTCAGCGAGACACGATCCTGCGGGCGTCGCGGGCCGGCGAGGCTTGGCTCCACGGTCGACAGATCGAGCTCGATGGTCTCGCTGTAGACCGGGTCCGGATCGCCGCTCAGGCGGAAGAGCCCCTGCGCCTTCGCATAGGCCTCGACCAGCGCCACCTGCTGCGGGTCGCGTCCGGTCAGACGGAGATAGTCGAGCGTCATCTCGTCCACCGGGAAGATCGCGATCGTCGCGCCGTACTCGGGGCACATGTTGCCGAGCGTCGCGCGATCGGCAATGGTCAGGTCCTCGAGGCCAGGACCGAAGAACTCCACGAACTTGCCGACGACGCCGTGCGCGCGCAGGCGTTCAGTGATCGTGAGCACCAGATCGGTGGCCGTCGCGCCCTCGAGCATCTTGCCGGTCAGCCGGAAGCCGAGCACCTGCGGAATCAGCATCGAGATCGGCTGGCCAAGCATTGCGGCCTCGGCCTCGATCCCTCCAACACCCCAGCCCACGACGCCAAGGCCATTGACCATCGTCGTGTGCGAGTCGGTGCCGACGAGCGTGTCCGGATAGGCGACCGCGGTGCCCTGGCCGTCGGCGAGGACAACACGTGCGAGGTATTCGAGATTGACCTGGTGGACGATGCCCGTGTCGGGCGGAACGACGCGGAAGTTCCGGAATGCGTTCTGCCCCCAGCGCAGGAAGGCGTACCGCTCCTTGTTGCGCGAGAACTCGAGCTCCGCGTTCAACTGAAAGGCGTCCTCGCGTCCGAAGTAATCGACTTGAACGGAGTGATCAATGACGAGCTCGACCGGCTGCAGCGGATTGACGAGCGCGGGGTCGCCGCCGAGACGCGCGATGCCGTCGCGCATGGCCGCCAGGTCCACCACGGCGGGCACGCCGGTGAAGTCCTGCAGCAGCACGCGGGCAGGCCGGAACGCGATCTCGCGCTGTCCGCCGTTCTTGACGTCCCAGCGGGCGAGCGCCTCGACGTCGGCCTTCTTCACGAACCGCCCATCTTCGTGCCGCAGGAGATTCTCGAGCAGAATCTTCAGCGAGAACGGGAGGCGGGCCACCTCCGGATACCCCGCCGCCTGCAGCGCAGGCAGGCTGTAGAACTGCACGGTCCGGCCGGCGACCTTCAGGTCGCTTCGGACGCCGAAGCTGTTCACCGTCGACATCAGTGGGTCCTCAGAAAGCGATCATCGTACCACAGGCATTTCCGGTCCGGCGCCGTCCCCCATCTCATGCCAGACCTAGAAGCGATAGAACAGGAGGGCGCCGACTGAAAACGCCGTGTGCGTCTGCTCGTCAAGCACGATGCCGCCCGCGCGAACGTCAGCGCGCCCATCGAATCGCAGCCCGACCGCGGTCTGCCGTCCGGTCCATCCCGTGCCTGACCGGAACAGGTAATTCACCCCGAAACCACCGTGATAGGTATGACCGGCATTCACGAGCGACCGCCCGCCGTGGAGCTGCTTCACGTACCCGCCGCCGGCCGTGATGAACGGCACGAGCCGGCCGCCGAACGGACGTCCACCGAGCTCGGCCAGCAGCGCCGCGCCCAGGGTCAACTGGCGGATCGACTCCGACACATCGTTGTCCGCAGTCCCTTCGAAGTCGTCGTCGATGCGCGTGACGAGGCGCGCAAACCCGATCGCGGCAGTCGCTTCGACGTGCATGCCGCGCCAGATTCTGACGCCGGCCCGCGCCTCGACGCTCGAGACCGACTCGAGCTCCGTATTCGTGGAGAAGAGCGTCACCGTCCCGCCCGACGGCGTGGTCAGGGTGGCGTCAGTCCGTCCGAGCGACGCCGGGCCAATCCAGCGGCCCCCGACGGCGACGCCGAATCGATCGCGCGGAGCATCCTGCGCGAGCGCGAGCGAAGGCAGGAGCAGCAGGAGAACAGCTTGCAGCCCGCGACTCACTTGGGGTCCACGCGGATCTCAACTGCGCCACTGTCCCCGCCGGGAGGAACGACGACGAGCTGCGGAAGATACGTGACTCTGAAATCGACGCGGACGTTGTCGCTGTCGAAGAACGCCTCGACGTCCGCGTCGTCCAGGGGCTCGACTCTCAAGACGTGCGCCCCCGGAGCGAGGCCGGCGATCGAAAACTGACCGTTCGTGTTCAGGGAGAAGTTGCTGACCAGCGCGCCGCTGGCGAGATGGAACGCCGTGACGTGCGCACCAAACACTCCCTGTCCATTCCGTGTCACGCGGCCGGAGACGCTGCCAGTCTCACTGTTGAAACCGCCCGACGGATAGATGTCCGAGATCCCCGCGACATCGTCTGCCTTCAGCGTGCGATCGGCGATGCTTCCGGGACTGAAGGCGATCGGAAACATCACCGCTTCGGCGGCGATGACCCGCCGCCCGCCGTTCCCAAGGAGCTCGGTCTCGCCAAGCAACGAGTGACCGAGTCCACTGAGATGCCCGATCTCGTGCAGCGCAATCGTCTCGAGATCGTACCGGCCCGCCTCGCCTCCCGGGGCCACCGACCAGGGGAATACGCTGTTGAAGAAGATGTCGGACTCCAGGAGCGCCCCTGTCTCCGCGTCGACCAGAAAGCTCGTCGATGCGAGCACGCGATCCAGATCGGGGCGAGGCAGAAAGCCGAGCGTCGTGAGGCCATCGTCCAGGCCGGGTGGGTTGGCGGTAAGGCCGTCGAAGCGATACGTGATGGCCGCCGTCGGCACGTTCTCCCACGTGTCGAATGCCCGAGCGACCGCGACCTGGAAGTCCGCCGTCGTGACGCGATCCACGGCCGCATCGAATATCCGGTAACCAACCGGTCCCGGCGGCCACTGCAGTGCCACGACGGAGCCGTTGAAGTCGATGCCGAGCTTCAGGTACGCCGCTACCGGCGTCTGCGAGAGGGCCACGAGCGAGGCGGTGAAGAGGCCGATGATGATGCGGGTACGAATGGAACGGCCGACCTTCACCTGGAGTCTCCAACGAGCGCCCTGACATTCCGCTCGAATTCCGCCAGCGAGAGAGGATGGCGAGCGAGGTCGCCGCGTGCGAGGGGTTGCGGGAGCACGCTCGTGGCCATCGCGGGAGCAGGCGTGACCATCCAGTCTCCGTTCTGCTGAACGAGGCGGAACACGCCCTGGCTCAATCCGAGCAGATACGGCACGTCGCTGCCGCGATCATTCAGAAAGACCACGACCCGCTGATCGATGTGGAACTCCGGCGCCCCGACGACCACGCGCTTGTAACGCCCGACCTGTCCCCCGGGCACTCGAAAGCTGACGGTCGGCCCGGCGCTTCCCTTCAGCGTGTCCTCGGTGCTCAGCGTCACCAGGGTCTCGATGCTCCGCCAGTCGCCTGTCCAGCGCGGAGCCGTCTCGATCACGCGGCCTCGCGCGATCACGCGCGCATCCTGCGACAACTCCGCCAGCGTCGCGGGCACGATCACCGTCGCTCCTGCGGGAGCAATCAGCAGCACACACAAGAGCCCGATCGCGATCGTGCTTCTCTTCATCACGCACTCTCCCTGGAAGCGGCAGGCGGCACCCAGCCCGCCGCCTGCACGATCGCTGCCGCCGCCCGGCGGCTGGCCCCTGGGCCACCCAGGCGTTGACGCACACGCGCCAGCCCCGCGCGAATCGTCGAGGTGCGAGAGGCATTGGTCAGCATGGACAACGCTTCCTCTGCGGCCGCCTGCGGCGTGAACGCGTCCTGAATGAGCTCAGGCACGATCCGCTCACCCGCAATGAGATTGACCATCGCGAACATGTTCACGCGAACGAGCCGTCGTCCCAGGCGATAGGTCAGCGGCGAGAGTCGATACACGACCACCATGGGCGTATCGTGCAGTGCGGCCTGAACGGTCGCGGTGCCCGATGCAGTCAGCGCCACATCCGCCGACGCCAGGACCGCATCCGTCTCTCCATCGACGAGACGCAGTGCGGTCATGTCCCGCGACGCCGCGAAGAGCTGATCGTCGAGGTTCGGGGCACGCGCGAGAAGGAACTGCACGCTCGGCAGGCGCGCCTGAATCAGCCGGCAGGCGCTCAGCAGATCGGGCAGCAGCCGTCCGATCTCGTTGGGTCGGCTTCCTGGAAGCACGGCGACGACAGGCTGACCTGCGTCCAACCCGAGGCGATGCAGGAATGCCGGCTTGGGCATCGACGGCCTGGCGATCTCCACGAGCGGATGGCCCACGAACTCCACCGGAATTCCGGCTTCCCGATAGACCTGCTCCTCGAAGGGGAAGATCACCAGCACACGACTGGCCACAGCAGCGATTGTCTTCAGCCTGCTCGCGCGCCACGCCCACACCTGGGGACCGATGTAGTACACGACGGGGATGCCGAGCCGCTTCACCCTGCGGGCAAGCGGCAGGTTGAAATCAGGAAAGTCGATGACGATGAGCGCACTCGGCCGATCGCGCCTGGCTGCCGCCGTGAGACTGCGCAGCGTCGAGAGCGACTGCGGCACCTTGGACAGCGCTTCAGTCAATCCCGTGACAGCGAGGCCTCTGTAGTCGGCGATGAGCTCGCCCCCCGCGGACGCGAACTCCGGCCCGCCCAGGCCGGCGATGCTCAGATCGGGGATGCTCGCGCGAAGCTCACGCGTGAGGGCGCCAGCGTAGAGATCGCCTGACGGCTCGCCGCAGGACAGAAGGAGGCGGTGCGTCAAAAGGCAGAGCGGCTGAAGAGCGCGGGATCGAAGTCTGGATCGATCGCGATATCCAGGACGTGTCTCTCGAGCATCAGCTCGCCGCCACGGCGCAACGTCGCACCGAAGGCGACCTGTACCCCGTCGATCTCGCGATAGTCGCTGAACGACTCTTCGATCAGCGGCTGCCCCACACCGCCGACGACATACGTCTGCCTTGCGATCAGGTGTGTCTCGGGATCGATGTGCAGGACCATGGGGTCGAGATTCTCGCCCGACAACTCGAGCCGGTGCTCGACGTCGCCCTCCTCGCCCCGGGTGTCGGACAGCTGTCGCACCTTCACTCCCCCGGCCTGCGCTGCAAGCAGGACCGACATCGTGTCCCGCCGCAGGCTGGCCTGCAGCTCGCGAATGGCGTCGGCCGGGACGTCGTGCGTGCCGTTCGGATCGCGTACCCAGGCGCGCTGGCCGTCGTAGACCTGCACAATCGTCGCGTCAGGCAGCCTGGTTTCCACGCGAACGTGATCCGGATACTGCAGATACGTCGTCGTCTGCGCATCCACCGGGCCGTCGGGTGTGATGACCTGGGCGGTCGTCACGGCACGAATCCCGCCGACGCCCTGCAAACGCTGGAGTCCGCCCTTCGCGTCAATCACCGCATCGAGGAGTTTGCGGGCATCGTCGCTGCCGCCAGCTGCCGGAGTCTGCGCAAAAGCCGCTCGCACCACCCTCGGCTGATGCGCCGCACCCGGACCCGCCCCACCCGGCCGAGCCGCCCAATCTGCCGCCCCACCCGCCCGACCTGCCCCCCCCGCCCCACCTGCCACGCCGCGTCTGAGCCCGGGGATGCTCAGGTCCAGCTCCGACATGTCGACGAGCTCGTAGTCGCCCACGCCGGCCGTGCGCAGGTCCGAGGCGAAGACCGACGCGTTGCCGACGAGCACGATCGACAGGCGATCGGGCCGGAAGTAGACGCGCGCCACGCGCTGGATGTCGTCGACCGTCACCGCGTTGACCCTCTGGCGGAACGACTCGAGCTGATCGACCGGCAGTCCGTACACGAGCGCGATGAGCACTTCGGTGGCGATCGCGTCAGGCGTTTCGATCTGCAGCGGGAAGCTGCCCGTCAGGTACGCCTT
>JBFWPD010000059.1:0-13519 GCA_050250175.1 Vicinamibacterales bacterium | reverse complement strand
CAACCGGCCGGACGCCGAGGCAGCCGACACCTACCGGGAGTTTTGCGGGCGAGCTCGCAGCGTGACCGTGCGCGATACGCTGAGCCGGGAGAATCTGGAGCAGGTCGGCATCACGAACGTCGGGGTGTGCCCTGACGTCGCCTGGGGAAGCCAGCTGCCGAGCGCCCGGCGGCTTGATCATTACGACATCGGCATCTCCGTGCGCGCGACCAGTCTCCTGGATCTGGATGCGACAGTGGAAACGCTTGTCGATTTCGTGCTCGAGGGCCGAAGCGTGCTGATTATCCCCTTTCAGTCTCCTGCGCCCCTTGGGACGGATGACCATCGCCTGCACGTCGAGTTGCAGGAGCGGGTACGTGCGCGCGTCAACGAGCGTGCGCCCGGGCTCCTGCCCATAGTCGACATCGTGGCGCCCGATACCGATGTCGAGCATCGGCTCATGGCGATCCGCGCGTGCGCGGCCTACATCACCATGCGCTTCCACGGCCTCGTCGCGGGCCTCCGCTACGGCATCCGCACCACGTCGTGGTGCTTTCCTGATGACGTCAAGTTCAAGGCACTGGCAGAACTCCTGGAGCGGCCCAGTCTTCGTATCCACCGGATCCAGGATGCCCGCGTGGCGCTGGAACCAGCTCCACCCAGCACGGGGCCACTCGAGCTGAAGGGCAAAGAGGCCCTCACCTCGCTCCGCGACCAGGTTCTGCCGGCCGCGCACGCATGATGCTCGTCGGCGTCGTCGGATACTACGGGTACGGCAATCTGGGGGACGAGTGGTTCCTGCGGACCTGGCGCGAGGTCTTGGGCGACCACGCAGAGGTCCAGGCACTCCATCCGACCGACGATGTGTCGCTCTACGACGCGCTCGTCATCGGAGGCGGCGACCTGTTGACCGGGGCGGTCAACAATCACTACTGGCGCCCCGAGATGCTGACGCGCCCGCTGTGGATCTACGGCGTGGGCGCGGCCCACAGCCTGGCGCGTGAGGCCGAGACGTATCGGCGCTTCTGTACCGCCGCACGGTCTGTCACCGTGCGCGACGAGCGGAGCCGGGCCGCGCTGGAGGCCATCGGCGTTCAGGGTGTCCGAGTGCGCCCGGACATCGCCTGGGCGGGACGGCTGCCATCATGTCAGTCGCGACTGCGGTACGACCTGGGCATTTCGGTACGCCCGGCCCGGCACTATGACCGGGATGCCACGGTGCAATTCCTCCGCGAACGCGCGCTCGAGGGGATGAGCGTCCTCGCGATTCCACTCCAGGCCGTCGCGCCGGCCGTCACCAATGATCATGATCTCCACGTCGAGTTGCGCGACGCCGTGCGGTCGAGCCTGCCTGACCGGCCGCTGAGCGTCCGTCGCGCCTTCAGGCGCTGGCGCGGCGAGTACTCGGACGCAATCTGCGACGTCGTCGCACCGGACGCCGACCTGGAGCATCGTCTTGCGGCCATCCGCGCCTGCGATGCCTACCTCACCATGCGCTTTCACGGCTGGATCGCGGGCCTCCGGCAGGCCGTCCGGTCTGTCGCCTGGTGTCTGCCGGCCAGCGTGAAGTTTCGCGCCCTTGCCGAAGCACTCGAGACGCCGACGGTCCGCGTCCACGATTTGTCGGAGGCGCAAACGGCCCTTCGTGCGCCCTCGCCGCCGATTCAGGATCTGGAGAATCGATCGCGGGAGTCGCTGCGCGAGCTGCGTGACGAGATTCTGGGGTCGGTACTGAAGCCTCGGCGTTAGACAGCGACGGCAGGGTGCGCGTGCCCACCCTCGGCGGAATGCGTCCTGCGAAACGACTCCGGCCTCGCGGCAAGGCCGAACGCGTGTGAGATTGCCCCGACCACGCGACTGGCGGCATTCCCGTCTCCATAGGGATTTTCTGCTTTCGCCATGGCCGCATACGCCTTTTCGTCGTGGAGCAGCGTGCGCACCGCGTCCACAATCGTCGGTTCGTGACTGCCAACCAGCTTCGCACACCCTGCCGCCACGGCCTCGGGCCGCTCGGTAGTGTCGCGCATCACGAGAACGGGCTTGCCGAGGCTGGGCGCTTCCTCCTGGATCCCGCCGCTGTCGGTGAGAACGATGTGGCTGCGCGCCAGCAGCCGCACGAACGGACCATAGGCAAGCGGCTCGAGGAGCCGGACGTTATCGAGACCGGACACCGTCTGCGCCATCGCTTCCCGGACAATGGGGTTGCGGTGCATCGGGAACACGATAACGACGTCGGGCTCGGCACGCGCAATCCTGGCGAGCGCCCGTCCGATGGCGACGAGGCCATCGCCCCATGACTCGCGCCGGTGCGCGGTGACCACCAGGACACGACGCCGGTCGGCATCGAGGTCCGCCAGTGACGGATCCGGCGGACCGCCGATGCGTACAGTCGCAAGCAGCGCGTCGATGACCGTGTTGCCCGTGACATGAATTGCGGCTGGATTGATGTGCTCCGCACAGAGAGTCGCGGCAGCCGATTCGGTCGGCGCGAGGTGCAGGCTCGCAAGCTGTGTCGTGAGCCGCCGGTTTGCCTCCTCCGGGAAGGGCGACCGTCGATCGCCGGTGCGCAGCCCGGCTTCGACGTGCGCGACCGGAACGCCGGCATAGAAGGCGGCCAGCGCACCCGCGAACGTGGTGGTGGTGTCCCCCTGCACGACGAGCATGTCGGGACGCGCGCCTTCGATCGCGCCCGCAATGCCCTCGATGACACGGGCGGCGATCTCATGGAGGCGCTGCCCCCGGCAGTGCAGGTTGAGATCGATGTCGGGCACGAGGCCGAAGGATCCGAGCGCCTGGTCGACCATCTCCCGGTGCTGCGCCGTGCAGAGGACCACCGGCCGAAGCCAGGGATCCGCACGGAGGGCGGCAATGACCGGGGCAAGCTTGATCGCTTCGGGTCGTGTCCCGATCACGACCATGACACGCCGTTCCTTCATGCGCCCTCTGCGGCGACTCCTACCCTGCTTGCGGACGCGTCGCGATCCTGGCTCCGGCGTTGATCCTCACGAGCGCGAAGCACCGTTGAGCACAATCCGAGGAATTGCTCGGTAGCCGTGTGAATCGGTACAGGGCGCGCACGTCGCGCGGCGTCCGGCCTCTCCACCAGCGCACGGAGCACTTCGCTGATCGCCGATGGCACTGCCTGGTCTGCAAACGACACGTTCAATCGACGACAGAGCGCTTCGACCTCGGCGTTTCGATAACCGAGGAACAGGATGCGCGCATTGAGCGCCGCGTACTCGTAGAACTTCGACGGAATGGTCAGGGCCGAAATCGCCCCGGCGTGCTGGATGACCAGGCACACGTCAGCCGCCTGAATCTCCCTCGTCGTCTCGAGGCGGGTGAGTCTGCCGATGTGACGCACGAACGACCGGTGCTGCCGTACGAGCCGTGCCGTGGCGAGGTCGATTTCACCCGCGAGGACGAGCTCGACACGGTCCTCGAGACCGAGCTGACGGATCACGTCGAGGAACGTCGAGATTCGGCGTGCCCCCAGCACCGAGCCGGCGTGGAGAAACCGCAGTCGCCCGCGGTTGTGCGGCCGCGGAGCTGTCGCCCGCTCGACGCGGCAGCCAACGCTGGCACCCGGATAGATGCAGTACACGTCGTCGCTGCCAAGCTTGTGCCGGTAGTGACCGGCGCACGTCTCTGTGACGCAGACGACGGCGTCGGCCCGGCGAAGAGCATCCTCGGCGCGTGCCAGGTACGCGACGTCATTCGACGTCGCCCTGAACTGCGCGCTGAGACCATCGAAGACGAGCGGATCCTGCAGCTCCGCGATCCATGGGCGGTTCAACTGCGCCGCCAGCGTGCTCGCCGCCAGATGTGCCGCGGCCGGGCCTCCGGTGCTGTAGATCAGGTCGTAGGCGTCGGGCTGCATCGCCGTGCGCACGTACGTCGACACCCTCCTGGCCCAGGTCCCATCGACGAACTGATCGGCACCGAAGCGTCCGACGCCGTCCACCAAGGCCCGGGCGCGCCTCCGGAGCGACGCCGGAAGGCGCGTCGCCACGGCATCTCTCAGGAATGGTCGTAGGTGCCAGTCCGACACGCCATGGAGTTGCACGTTCCTGGCAAGAGCGGCCGTCCGTCGCCCGCGCTGACGTCCGCCGACGACGGTTACGGCGACTCCGCGTGCAGACAGCGCTTCGAGACGGTCATCGATGTGATTGGACGCGGCGATCCCCGGCTCGTCGACGAAATACGAGAGCACCAGCAATCTCATCGCCACTGTCGCGCCAGACACCGGAGTGCGGGCAAGTCTGCTCCAGACCGCACGATAGTACAAGAAGTTCTTTCACTGGAGAGCGTGAATAGGGTGAGCGATCTTCGTGTCGGACGCGTCAGACTTACGCTGTCATCAACTGTTCAGGTGACAACACCTCTACAGACTCAACGACGTCGCGAAGCTCTCTGCGGAGTGTGGACTTGTGGTCGATGATCACGTCGTGGCTGTCTGCCGCGTCCTGTCTGCAGGAAGCCAGCTCGCGGTCGTCGAGTCTCCTGTCAAGATGCCGGACCTGGGAGTCCGCACGACATAGAATGTTCACTGCGATGGTTTGTGCGGTCCGGTCCCTCGAAGGAAATTGAGTATGACTGAAGAACACGCGACAACTCGACGAGCCACTTCTTCCACCAGGAGGATGCTCGTCGGCCTTGCGGCTCTCGTCATCCTGGCCGCAGGAGGAGGCATTGCCGTCTGGGCCGCGACCTGCCCCTGCGACCAGACACCCGGACTGGTGCTGCGAGGTGAAGTGGAAGAGACGCCCGTGACCGACTGGCGTTTCGTCAATGACATCCCACTCTGCCAGATTCAAATCTACGCCGGCTTCGTGCCTCTTGCACTGAATCTCAACTGCATGGCAAGCCCGCAAGGCGAGCTCTTCCTCAGCTGTGGCGGGTGTGCGGACAAGTTCTGGGGCCAGCAGGTCGGTCAGAACGAGCAGGGGCGCCTGCGCCTCAACGGCCGTGTCTATCCCGTCGTCCTCAACAGAGTGCAGGACGAGGCGATGCTCGACCGCGCCTGGGCGGCGAGAGTGAAGAAGCTGCAGGTGCACGGCGAGCCGCCATTCAATCCCGCTCCTCCTCCCGACGCTCCGCGGCCCGAGGGTTGGGGAAGTTTTCACCTGCGCTCGGCGACCGACTAGTCCGGGCACTTGAAGATCGCAATCACAGGAGCCAACGGCAGCGTCGGCAACATCCTGCTGCGCTGGCTGGCCCACCAGCCCGACATCCAGGTCGCCGCCTGCGTTCGATCGGCACGAGCCGCGGCGGCCCTGCACGCTTCTCCCGGCATCTCCGCTTGCGTGATCGACTACGACGATCGCGACGGATTGGCGTCCGCGCTGGCAGGCGCCAGCTCGGTGGTGCATCTCGCCGGCATTCTCATGGAGAGTCCGACCTCCAGCTATCAGACAGCCAACATCGACGCCACTCGGGCGGCGGTGGACGCCTGCAGGCGGGCTGGCGTCTCCCACTTCGTGCTGGTCAGCGTTCTCGGCGCGGATCCCGATTCGGCCAACCGCTACCTGAGCTCGAAGGGGCGGGCGGAGCGGAGCGTCGCCGAATCGGATCTCTCGGCCGCGATCATTCGCACGCCTATCCTGCTTGGGCCTGGTACGGCCGGAGCCCGCGCCGTCGTTCATGCGGCGTCGCAGCGGGCGGTCTCGCTGCTCGGCGGCGGGCGTCACACGATCCGGCCCCTCGACGTAGACGACCTGAGCGTCGCCATCCTGAACTGTTGTCGAGCACCGCGCGCCGGCGTCGCGACGTACGACCTCGCCGGACCGGAGGCCGTGACCTATCGCGAAGTGATCACGAGGACGGCGAGCCTGATGGGCCACACCGTATCGGTCCGATCGATCCCGGTATGGCTCGCCAGACTGGGAGCGGCCCTCACCGGATTGGGGAAACGGGGCGGGATGACGCCGACCGTGATTGAGGTGATTACCTCGAACGAAGCCGTCCACACGAACGCGGACGTCGAACTCGGTGTGACGCTCACGCCCCTGTCGGCGACCCTCGAGAAGCTTCTGCCCGCCAAGGCCAGGGTATGACCACAGCTACAGAATCCGACGCTCGCCCGAGAACGAACCACGCCTCGAAGACGCTGGGGCGTCTGGTCTTCCTCGCGATCACCGCCGTGTGCTTCACGTACGTGTACTACCGCCTGAACGGCGCCGCCACGCGCGAGGGGGTCTCCCTGACAGGCTACATGACCCAGGTGTTTGCCGACGTGCGCTGGCTGCCGTGGCTGCTCCTGATGATGGTGTACTCCTGCTTCTACTTCACGATCGACACACTCGTCGTCACCAGGACGTTGAGCTGGTTCATCAAGCCGATACGCTACCGGGACATCCTGCCGATTCGAGCCAGCGCCTATATCATCTCGCTCTTCAGCGAACAGATCGGTAAGGGCGCCATGGCGTACTACCTCAATAGACGACACCAGGTGCCGGGGTGGGAAGTCGCGTCAGTGATGCTCTTCATCATGTTCTGCGAAGTCTTCTATCTGCTGACATGGGCCACCATCGGGTACACGGTCAGCAGGAGCTCGCTGCCCGCGATATTCAACCTGATGCCGTTCATCTCGCTGGGTGCCGGCGTGGTCTTTGCGCTGTGGGTCCTTTATTTCCGCGGAATCATCCTGCCCTCCAGCACGCTTCGCGACAAGAAGATCCTCCACGCGTTCAGAATGGCGACCCTCCAGCATTACGCATTGTTCTTTCTGCTGCGCTCGCCCGCACTGCTGGCGGCAGTGGTCGTGTACACCATCGCCCTGAATCTGTTCGGGGTCCAGGCGTCACTGCTGCCCCTGATGGGCTATCTGCCGATCATCTTCTTCGCGGCGACGGTCCCCACACCCATGCGAGCGGCCGCGATAACGCTGTGGGTCGTCATGTTTCCTGAGAACGAAGGCCAGATGGCAGCCTTCGGATTCGTGCAGCACAACTTCTTCATCCTGTTCAATGCGCTGATAGGCGTCGTGTTCTGGCGGCGGGCTCAACGTGAGCTGTTCGGCCGGTAATGGCCAACGCGCTGACCGCCGTCCGGCTGGCGCTGGTCCTGCCCACTGCGGTCGCCTTCGCGCGGCCTGAGCTCCTCGCGCCAATCGTCGTCGTGCTCCTTCTCTCGGTGGCGATGGCCTCCGACTATCTCGACGGACGCGTCGCCCGCATGACCGGGACCGCTTCGGCGAAAGGCCAGCTGTTCGATCACGGCACGGACTGCCTCTTCGTCAGCGCGGGATTGACGGGCGCAGCGATGAGCGGCGTGGTGACACCGCTGCTCCCGGCGCTGATACCAGTCGCCTTTGGCCAGTATGTCGTCGATTCCTACGTGTGGCATCGCCAGAAACAGCTGCGCGCCAGCGTCCTCGGGCGATGGAATGGGATCCTGTACTTCCTCCCCCTCGTGCTCATCGCGGTGGCCCGCCTCCGCCTCCCTGTCGACGCCACGTCGTTCCTGCTCTCGGCCGCAGGAGCACTCGGGTACGGCCTTGTCGCGTCAACAGTCGCGTCGGTGATCGATCGCGCAACGGCCTTCCGATCGCACTGAAGCGCGGACAGTCGCGAAGTCGTATTATTCACACATGAAACGTCTTGGCATCGGCCTCCTCATCGTACTGGCAGCAGTCATTGCCACCCTCATCGCGCTGCGCATCGTCGGCTTCGCGCCCAGGGACTCACGGGCCGGCCTGTGGCTCCCGGGAGAGGTTGTCACGACCACCGTCAGCGACTGGTCGTTCACCGATGCGTATCCTGAAATCTATCTGCAGACCCGGACGCCCTATCTGATTGCCCACTCGGTAACCATTCAGTGCGCGCAGATCGACGGCCAGCTCTACATTGCGTCGTTTCACATGGGCGGCCCTACAGCGCCGCGTCGACGCTGGAACCAGAACGTGCTCCGGGATCCCCGGGTCCGCCTCTCGATCGGCGGCAGGTTGTACGACCAGACGGCCGTCCCGCTCACCGATCCGACCGAGATCGACGCGGTCCTTCAGGCCTACGCAGTGAAGTATCCCAACTGGAAGCGAGTGTCGGAGCAGCCGCTCGCAGAGCGCCCGACCATCTACTATTGGCGCATCGAACCAGCGTAAGGCTTCGGTGATGTCAGGTCGGCGCGTGTGGTGGCGCTTCTGGCGCGGACGGGGCCTGATGGCGGCCGTCCTCGCGCTTGCATCCTTGTCGAGCGCCTGGGCGCAGACGTCGGACCGCGGCGAGATCCACGGGACGATCCGCGATCAGACGGGAGCCGTGCTCCGTGGCGCGACCGTCACACTGCGGGAGACGAGGACCGGCTTCGAGCGGACCGCCGTGACTGGCGACGCCGGCCGGTATTCGGCGCTGCTCCTGCCGCTCGGCGAGTACATCGTGCGGGCCGAGCTTCCCGGCTTCACAGCTGTCGAGAGCGATCCCCTTCGGCTCGGCGTGGGCCAGGAGCTCGTCGTCAATCTGCTGATGACCGTCGCCGGCGTGACCGCGGACGTCGCCGTGACCGCAGCGGCCGACACGGGGTCGGGGCTCGGCAACGTCGTGGACAGCAGCGTCATCCGAAGTCTCCCGATCAACGGACGGGACTATCGCGACTTCGCCCTGCTCTCGCCGACCGCACGCTCGATCACCGGGACGCGCGGCACGTTCCGCCTCGGAGGCCAGCCGGGCGACTACCTCGCACTCAACGTCGATGGCGCCGATTTCACGAACAACTTCTTCGGCGAGTTCTTCGGTTCGCTCGAGACCAAGAACTTTTCCATTCCGCTCGAGGCGGTGCAGGAGTTCGAGGTCAGCATCGGCAATCTCGGGGCGCAGTCGGGCCGATCCAACGGGGGTCTCGTGAACGTCGTGACCCGGTCCGGGAGCAACCAGCGCACCGGCTCTCTGGCGTATGCGGTTCGCCACCACAGGCTGTCGGCGCGCGACGCGTTCGGAAATCCGCCCACGGGATTGATTCGACATGCGGGTGGCGGAAGCCTGGGGGGACCGCTCGTACGGGATCGGACGTTCTATTTCATGGCGTCCGACATCCAGCGTCAGACCACGCCGATGACCGTGAAGTTTGCCAGAAGCGTCGCCGGTGTGGCGGTACCCGAGCTTGGCATCGCCGACCTCGGCGCGCTCGAGGGCCGGCACCTGCGCCACGAGAACGTGACGACCTTCCTCGGGAAGATCGATCACACGATGACCGCGAGCCATCGCCTCAGCGTCAGGGGCAACTTCACACGCAACCATGGCGACAACATCGCCGCAGGATCCCTGATCCTGAGCCGCGCGGTCTCGAATCTGGAGACGTTCCGGAACCAGGGCGTGTCGGTCGTGACCAGCGTGAACAGCGCGCTGGGGACACGGCTGTTCCTCGACACCAGAGTTCAGGTGTCAGGCGAAACGCGACCCCGGGAATCGCAGTCGCCAGGGCCTCAGGTGCAGATCTCGGATACGGGCACCTTCGGCGGTGCGTTGTTCCTCCCTGCCACTCAGTCGATGTACCGGTATCAGGTGTCGGAGTCCGCGGCCTATCTCTTCGGGATGCACGACCTGAAGATGGGAGCGGACTACAACGGCTTCAACATGCGGAACAACGCGTTCGCGCTCGCGTTGAGCGGCGCGTACACGTTCCCCACGCTCGAGGCATTCCTCCAGCGGAGACCCTCTCTCTATGCGCAGAACTTCGGCCTCAACGGCAACACCGCCGAGGACGCCGCCCTGCTGAAGAGCGTCTGGCAGCATGAAGTCGCCGCGTTCGTGCAGGACCGTTTCCGTCCCACGTCACGGCTGACGATCGGGCTGGCGCTGCGCTACGACGCGCAGTTCAACCCGCGGCCGCAGGCGGGCATCGGCGGTGTTCGAGTGCCGGCGGGACTGCCGGTCGTCACCGGCAACGAAGTCCGTCTGCAGTACGTGCCGGTGCCGCAGGGCATTCCTGACGACACCAACAACTGGGGGCCCAGAGGCGACGTGGCCTACCAACTCACGCGCGACGGGTCGTCCGTCGTCAAAGGATCGGCCGGTCTGTACTACGGGCGCACGCCGATGATCTATTTCCCGCTGCGAGGCAGCGGGGTCGCAAGCACCACGCTGTTCTCGCCGGCCTCGCGTTTCGGCGTGACGTTTCCCGAGGTTCTGCCATCTGCCATCGTCCCAGGCTCCGCTCTGCAGGCGCTGCTCGGTCCGCCGGCGATCGAGTACGTCGATCCAGACTTCAACAACCCCCGCGTGCTCCAGCTGACGGCCTCGTTTACGACGCGCCTGGCGGGCACGTCCCTCGAGGCCGACTACCTGTTCAGCGAGTCCCGCAACCTCCGCGTCGGTGGCTTCCGCTCGACGGTCTGGGATCGCAACGTGGCTCCGCCCACGGAGTTCGATCAGTTCGGCCGCGGCATCAACATCTCGACGGCTCCACGGCCGGATCCGACGATCGCGCAGGCGAACGCGCTTACCAGTCTCGGCCGGGGGCGCTATCAGGGGCTCTCGCTCGCCGTTCGCCGGACCCTGAGAAACGGGTGGCAGTTTTACGCCAGCTACACACTGGCCAGGAGCATGGGAAACGGGTCGACCGAGCGTGACACCGAGGCGCTGCTGGGCCCTTCGGATCCCTTCAATCCAGGAAGTGACTACGGCACCAACGAGCTCGACGAACGGCATCAACTGAAGTCGTACGTGACGGTCATGCTGCCGCATCGGATTACGTTCGCGTCGACATGGTCCGCGGGCTCAGGCCTCGCGTTTCCGGTGTACAGCGCCACGGACGTCAACGGCGATGGAGTGACCAACGATGGACTCCACCCGGATCGACCCGTGGTGGACGGGCGACTACTCCCCCGCTTTCCGTTCCATCAGCCCGCGTACTTCGTGTGGGATTTCCGAGTCTCGAAGGGAATATCGCTCGGAAGCTCCGGCAACGCTCAGCTCATGCTGGAGGTGTTCAACCTGCTGAACAACGCCAACATCTATGCGGATCCCCGCACGCAGGCGATCCTCGGCACACCGAACTTCCGCGTAAACAACCAGACGCTCGGTCCACGGCTGGCGCAGCTCGGCCTTCGATTCGACTTCTGAGCTCGCCGGACGCCGTTCGAGTGCGGCTCGCGAACGCGGCGACTTTTTCAGGGAATGGTGCGCCCGGCAGGGCTCGAACCTGCAACCTTTGGCTCCGGAGGCCAACGCTCTATCCAATTGAGCTACGGGCGCGAACGAGAAGCGGACCCTTGCAATCTATCTCATTTCGCCTCGGCACGTCACGCTGAGGCGTACCCTGCGCTGCTGGCAGTCGCGCCGGGTTCTCTACGAATCGGTGCTCGAGAGCAGGTCGGCAAGCGCCTGATCGGCGTCCTTCAGCTCCTGCTTCGCACGCTCCCACGCAGCCCTCGCCCGCTTCTCTGCCTCCACTGCCAGCGTGGCGTTTTTCTCCGCGGTCTTGATCGCTACCTGACGATGCTTGTGGGCTTCGGCCTGTTGCTGCTGCTCGCGCCGCTCCGCGATCGCGCTCACCTTCTTCGCCGGCCTCTCCTTCGTTGATCTTCCCACCGAAGGGGGCTTCGCATGACCGGCCGGAAGCGTCGCGGCTCCTCCTGGCGGTGCAGTGATCGAGATGCCGGCAAGGGCCTCGAATCCTGCAGGCTCGAGGGGCTCGAGAAACCGGCCGTGCGGCGCAGGCAGCGATGACCGCGTCGATACCGCTTCGAACATCCGGCGGAGCGCATCGGGCTGAGCGCCGACGCCGGCAGACTCCGCGATCTTCGTCGCCTCCGCGACCGCGTTCGCCAGCGCGTCTGCATGATGCGCAGAGGCGCTCCGGACGTCGGTGGCCTTCCCCTTCAGCGCGCCGACCTGCGCCGCCCGCAGCTTCTCGCCCGCGTCGAGCAACGCGTCATAGACGCGCCGGGAACGCCAGTACGTCTGATTGACGACCCACGGCAGCGCGAGCGGCTTTCGCAGGCCCGCCACACGCTTCCGATCTTCTCCACCGACCGCCCGCGCGAGTGCCTGGCGGGCAGCAATGAACTCCTCGAGCGGCTGCTGGTAGAGCTCGTCTATCTGCGAATCGAGTGTGGGCACGGACGGTTCCCCTGAGCCGGTAGCACCTTACCAGATCGTTGACCAGTCACACGGCGCCCAACCATAATGCCGGACGGACGTTCCACGGATCACAATCGTCCGAGGAGTGGCTATGACCAGGAAGTTCCGAGTGCTCGTGGGCCTGTTGGCGGTCACCATCTCGCTGGCGAACAGCTCGCTCGTCTCCGGACAAACGATCGTCCGGTCCGCTCTCCACGACTTCCGGATTGTCACGGTCGCGGAGAACCTCATCCAGCCCTGGTCGATCGCGTTCCTCCCGGGCGGAGACATGCTGGTCACCGAGCGTCCGGGCCGGCTCCGCATCATTCGCAACGGCCAGCTGCTGCCCGGCGCCGTCGAGGGCGTTCCCGCGGTGCTCGCGCAGGGCCAGGGCGGACTGCTCGAGGTTGCGCCGCATCCCGACTTCGCCAGCAATCGCTTCCTCTATCTCACCTTCGCGAAGCCGATTGGCGACGGCAAGGAAGGCACGACCGTTCTGGTCCGCGGGAAGTTCGAGAACGATCGGCTGACCGACGTCCAGCAGCTGTTCGAATCGGTCTCGCGTGGACGCGGACACTACGGCGGGAAGATCGCGTTCGATGGCCGCGGACATCTCTTTCTCACGCTGGGCGATCGCCAGGTTCCTCCCGAGGGCAACCTCGAAGCGCATCCCGCGCAGGATCTGACCAACCATCACGGCAAGATCGTCCGGTTGCACGACGATGGCCGCGTGCCGGCTGACAATCCGTTCGTCAGCCAGGCGGGCGCCAAGCCGGAAATCTGGAGCTACGGTCACCGCAACGTGCAGGGCATCGCGATCGATCAGGCTGGCGCCGTGTGGGCGAACGAACATGGCCCGCAGGGTGGCGACGAGCTGAACGAGATCGTGCCGGGCCGCAACTACGGGTGGCCGGTGATCGGGTACGGTGTGAACTACACGACCGGTCTCGCCATCCATACCGGCACGCACCGCGAAGGCATGGAACAGCCGGCACACGTCTGGGTGCCGTCGATCGGCGTGTCTGGGTTGATGATCTACACGGGCGACAAGTTCCCTGAATGGCAAGGCAGTGCGTTCGCGGGCGGCATGGCGAAGCTGTCGCTCTCGCGCCTCTCGTTCCAGGGCAACCGCGTCACCAACAACGAGACGATGATGCCGCAGGTCGGGAGGATCCGGGACATCCGGCAGAGCCCGGACGGGTTCATCTATCTCGTGACCGAGGATCGCGAAGGCAAGCCGACGTCGCTCGTGCGCTTGGAGCCGGTCGCACGCGGGCCGATCAACTAGCCGCCAGTGCATGAACGGGCCGCAGTTCGCTGCGGCCCGTTCATCACCCACGCACGCGCCCTCACTGGCGCGTCCGTACCCTTCCTGCCCCTCCCGCCCCCCCCCCCCATTCAGTCATCGCTGCACACACGGCGGCACCGCGTACGAAGCATCCCCCGAGCAGTATCGCCAGCAGGTCGCGGGGAGTCGCGTGATG